>NZ_JACOQG010000006.1:0-152653 GCF_014297245.1 Blautia difficilis
GTATATCCTGCGGAAAAGCTAATTCATCAATATTAATAAAATGCTTTACTGGATTTTTAAAATTATAAATATTATTTAGATTCATTACGTTCCCCCTAGTATAATAATAAAATTATTATACTACAATTGTCACTCCTAAACATTTATTATTTTCCCTTTAGCAAATATAAGGTGCTAAACTGCACATACAACTTTCCTTCTTCCCAATCCATCTGATCCATCAGCAGGCACTGGAATAATACATCTACATCCTGCAATTTATAAATCCGATTGCACGTTTCTGACAAACCTTTTAATTCCAGAACCTCTTGCATTGCGTTTCGCCTGTGCATAAGGCATTGCAGATATAATGCTTCCAGATGTTTCTGACTGAAAATAAGTGCTGTGATATCCTGTTCATTAACAGTACATTTACGTTTTTCTAACTCTTCCTGGGAAATATCCAGAAAACACCGGATATTTTCGACATATACATCACCATCAAATGTTGGATGCTTTTTCTTAATCCATCGTTTCGCCGCTACCTCCATATTCTTTCTGTCTCGATCAGATCTGGCACTACGGAAATTCAGCCTTTTGCCCATTTCTGCATAGATATTACTTTTCACCTGCCGATCTGCCAAAGCTGCGTATTCTTCATTGCGAAAAAAATAATCTAAAAGTTGGTTCATCTTAGCCTGACTATCTACCAAATGATAACATTCCTCGGAAAACCCCAAACCCGTAAATGCAACTGGCGCACTTCCTTTTTTGATTTCTTTTTCAATTACTCTTAAAATGTCTCTCTGTGATTCCATTTCTCGTTTTCCTCTCTCTTCTTCATTTTTCTGATTCTTTTCACAGATCATCAATAAATTTTCATCTGCTCTTTTCGCTGTCAGTGTCAGTGAATAACAAACAAAAATCAGAAACAGTGATACCAATGCACTTCCAACACCAATCATAAAAACTTTTCCCCCTCCAATACATGAAGCAATCCGTCCCACTTAAAAAACGGACTGATTTTTTTCAGCATAGCAATCAAGTCCGCTTCATTTTCTATTTCAATATCCAAAAATTCTATTACACTAATTTCAAGTCCATCCGCAATTTTCTTTAATTGTTCTACTTTCGGCTTTCGTATGCCTATTTCATACTTCCGAATTGTATTCACATTAATTCCTGTTCGTTCTGCAAGCAGCTCCTGCGATAGCCCTCTCTGTTTCCGAAAATAACGAATCTTTTCATTTATCTCCATGTCTTTCATCTGTTGAACTTCTCGACAATTTGTCGGGAAGTTGTTCCCTTTCCCAGTTTTCTTTTCCTTCATATCCATACATAGATATTTCCTCATCCAACAGCCTTGCAACCATAAAGCAACAAGACAGCAAAAACAAAAGCACTATTCCTGCCATAATAATAATTATCAAATCAATCACATCTCATTCTCCTATGTAAGCGGTACAGAAAAAGCAGCCTTGACAGACTGCTTTTTCAATCACCATATTTTATTTTTGTTCTCATGTAAAAAGGCTTCCGAAATTGTGCGAACCCCAAATGCTAATCCATCTATATAAGCGTCTCTCTGTTCTGTTTGTTTAAGATTTAAAGTATATTCCTTGTAATCCTCAAACATTGCCTGCAGATCCGGACTCATTAGACTTATCATTTCCTTTTCTAATGTTTCACACAGTTCCTTTGTCTCTTCATAACTTTTACTTTGTGTTTCACATTGATTCATTGGATAAATGCTATAATACAATTTTTCCAGTTGCTTTTCGCTCATTTTTGATCACCATTTCTTTCAGTCTTTTTATGATCCATATAATTCCAGAAATGCCGTTTTTTAGAAAAATGCCTGCTACAGCTAATAATCTCCAGGCAAGAACCCCTATTCCAATCAAACTTCCTACCATCAGTTTAAGTACCAACAAACCAAGCATTTCCCCTGTCCCCACATTTCTTGGAACGACCAACAAAAACATTTTCTGGATTCCAAAAGGTATTCCCACAAAAAGCAATAATTTTCTCCAGTCTAATATTTCACCATTCATGCACATAGGGTGAACAATTAAGCAGATAATCATAGCTATTACACCAGGAATTATCAATTTTGTTATAATTTCTTTTCCTCTCATATGCCACCTCCGTACATATCATGATTTACTTTTGCCTGGTAATAATTGCCTATTGTCGTTATTGAATTCATAAGACAGGTAAGCAAGTATGCCTTTATGTTCTTTACTTCCCTGGTATTCTCATGCAGACAGTCAAGTACATACTCTATGTGGCTTTCTTCCAGCAACAATAATCTGCTTTTTACGAACTGATATGGATATTTCACTCCACTGATCGTAATATTCTCCCGTTCTATGCTAATTGTTTCCACAATTAGTGCCACAATTTCATCCAACTGTTGCTGTTCCCCTAATCTGCATCGTTGTACAAGACAGTCATATTCAATATTTCTTTTTACAAGCGCAGTATTCATCTGGAATAGCTCCATCTCTTCCATCAAATCCATTGACTGTTGTTCGGAAGAATCTGAAAGATTGATAAGATCAGTATTACTTCTGTCAGTATTACTAATATCAGTATAATTATAATTAGTATTATTAGGGTCGGTTTTTCCGACTTCTGTAGTTCTGATTTTTCGACCACGATAAGTCGTATTTTCCGACCTCTTGAAGTCGGTTTTTCCGACCCCTTGAAGTCGATTTTTCCGACCACGATAAGTCGATTTTTCCGACTCCGATAAGTCGACTTCTTCGACCTCTCGATTTTGTTGAATACTCTCTTCGGATTCATCATTGTTTTTAACATCTTTTGATGTTCTTAAAATAAAGTTCTTTACATAAATAATATCCGGTTTACCAAATCCTTGTTTGACTCTTTCAATTAATCCGATTCCCTTTTTGGTATCCAGTTCTGCAAGCGTTTTCATTGCTTTATCTCTTCCACAATTCATATACTGAATAACCTGTTCAACAGTAAAAATAATATAAACCTTACCCTCTTCATCAAACCACTGATGTCTTATAGATAAAGCCATTCTGTCCAGCATCAGCCCATAAAGAACCTTTGCATCGCTGGACAGATTACGGAAATATTCATCTGTGAATAATACTTTGGGAATACGGTAAAAAGCAAACTGTTCCGATTCATAATCGTGAAAATAACCAAACTCTATTTTTGTGCTTTCGGATTTTGCCATTTTGCTTTCCCTCCTTCCCTCGTTATTGGCTTTTCTTCCAGTTATCAAGCAGTTCATAGATAACCTGTTCAATCTGTTCTCTGTTATATTCCTTTGGAAAATACTTTCGTATTTTCTTTTCAGTTAAAGTAACTTTTCCTGTCTCTGTTTTCTTTTCATTCAGAATAAGCTGTACCGCTAATTCTGTCAGATTACCTTCATCGCTGTATTGCTTCAGTTTTGTTGCCATTGAACCTGTAACAGAGCTTGCTCCAGACACTATGCAGTCTTTCACCCAAATCTGCTCCGTTTCTGATAAATAGGTTAATGAAACACCTACTGTAAAATTAATCTTTCCTTCATCCAACAATTTCAGCAATTCCGGAATAAGACAGGTCAAGCGTATGTAACGCTGAACGGTTCTTCCACTGTCACCGGCAGCCTGTCCAACCAGATCTGCACTGTCAACAGAAGCTGCGTTTTCGTCTTTTATGCCCTGATGTTTTACTGCATCCATCTTCATCTTATAAGCATATGCCTTTTCGCTTGGAAGCAAATTTTCTCTCTGTATATTAGAATCCACCATAACGATTACGGCTTCATCATCGGTATAGTTCCGTATGAGTACTGGCATTTTACTTTTTCCAGCCAGTTCGCAACCACGTTTTCTCCTGTGACCAGCAATCAGTTCATATCCTCCCTCTGCGCGAGGACGTACCAATGCAGGATTTAAGATGCCATAATTCTTGATACTTTCTACTGTTTCAGCCATTTTTTCATCATCATTTACATGAAATGGATGATTTCTAAAAGGATGTAACTCATTTAATGGCACTTCAACAATCTGATTAAGAGTATTCTGTTCGGCTTCATTGATTCCAAGCAATTCATCATAAGAAGTAAGCTGAATTTCTTTCTTAGGTTTACGCATGATTCAGCACCTCCTGGACAAGTGCTTGATAACTGTACGCACCTTTTCCTTTTGCATCGTAAGAAAAAATACTGACACCTTCTGATGCAGTTTCGGCAAGAGCTTCTGTTCTTGGAATTGTCTGATCAAAAATTATAATCTCTGCTCCATAAGCATCTCGTACTGCCTGCTTATTTCTCTTTGAATTATTATAATGACTGCTGTCCATTGTAAACAGAATCCCTTCAATCTGTAAATCAGGATTAAATCTCTGATGAATGCCTTTCACAACTTTCAGTAATTCCATGAGGCCATCTGCCGCATAGTATTGAGGCTGCACCGGAATCAAAACGCTATCAGCTGCACTTAACGCATTAATTGTCATCATTCCCAACGAGGGCATACAATCAATCAGGATATAGTCATAATCATTTTCCAAAAGTTCCAGATATTCTTTTAAGACTTTTTCTCTGTCCTCTACCGTAAATAATGACATGTCCATTCCCGAAAGAAGTTTATTAGATGGAATTACATCTATTCCTTCCTCATGGTGTAAAATTGCTTCCCTGGGATCAAATTCTAATCCCATAATGATATTTTCCATCATTGTTTTCAATGTTACCCTTAAGTTCTTTGGAAAACCAAGTCCCATTGTCAAATGTCCCTGTGGATCAGCATCTATCAGCATTACACGTTTTCCAACCTTAGACAGTCCTACTCCAAGATTAATAGTGGTTGTAGTCTTTGCTACTCCACCTTTTTGATTTGCGATTGCGATTATTTTGCACATGATATAATTCTCCTGTTTTTCTACTATTTTTTATTTACATTACTTTTTTCAATTTCAGCATAAGCTCTATAATATTTGCTCGTCCCTTTATTGGAATAAAGTTCCGATAATTCCATAACTTCAATTTTAGGATGACGCTGCAGGATTTTCTGAAACCATGCAATATCATTTTTTGTTCCCATCAGTCTCACTTTCAGCATTAATCTATTCCTCCAAGCATGGCATGTAACTTTTGATTGTACACTACATATTCCGGATAACGGATCTGTATTGCCTGCCAAAAATATGGTGCATATACACAGCAGAAGATATCCTCTACTGTATACTGTCTGCACTCGTTTACCTGTTCCTCTGCATCTTCATAATCCCAAACGCTTGGCGTGCTGTTACAGTACAGATTAAATGCCATCCTTACCACTTTTAAGCTACCGCTTGTCTGCCATCCTTCATGTAAACATTTCGTTTTAACAGACCCCGTTTTAAAATTATAAATTCTGTCAGCATTTTTTCTGGTATCTCCATTAATACCCAGACAATAACACAATGCCTTATGGTACACATCCTGATACCGTACTTCTTGTAATTTTTCATAGTAGAATTTTTCATGTGCATCACTGATAAAAATAATGTTTTCTGCTCCTAACGCTGTACTTTTCATTTTGAACCTCCTTGAAATAAAAAAGGACCTTACCAATTGTTCTACCAATTAATAAGGTCATACTATATGTTACTTTTCTAAATTCGTGCTAGGGATTCCTCTTTAGTAAAAACTTAGTAAAACATCCCTACTGGTTCAAAAATATACTGTAAAATCAAGGTTTTTCAGAATTTTGCTAATGTAGTGCCGTGGCATACGAAAAGTACTCGAATCATTGTTTTTTCTCCTCTCAAATCATTTGCAAAATCTATAAATTCCTTGGAATTTTTCCCATAGTCATCTTTTATTGTTTTTCCCTGATATTTTCTGTATAGTTCTTCCAAAACGTTTTCCTTTCATATTCTGAACTTTTGAAATGATGTCGCCATTGATAACATTTTTATTATGCAGGAATGAGGCGGTAATCGCAAACACAATCCTCAATACAAAATGATGTTCTTTTCTTCTGGATGTTTCTGTGATATACTTTTACGCGGTCGTATCAGACCGGAAAGGAAATATTATGTTACAAAAATTATATGTTTTTTTCAGGAAAGAAACCGTTTTGTCAATTGCAGTGATCCTGGCGCTTCTTTCTATGTTCTGGGTCAGACCGGATAAGGCTTATTTTACTTATATCGATTTCAGGACTCTCGGGCTCCTCTTCTGTTTGATGGCAATTGTAGCTGGTTTGAAGGCTGTTGGTGTTTTTGATATACTTGCCCAAAAATTGCTGATGGGAACATCGGGAACTGTGGGTGTGATCAGGCTGTTGGTACTCTTATGTTTCTTCCTGTCAATGGTGATCACCAATGATGTGGCATTGATTACTTTTGTTCCTCTTGCACTGATCATTGTGCATAAACTGCCAAAGGAACTGGGCAATTACTGGCTTCTTAAAATAGTAGCCATGCAGACAATCGCTGCTAATCTCGGAAGCATGCTCACACCAATCGGAAATCCGCAGAACCTTTATCTATATGCCAGAGCAGGGATGTCCGCGGCAGAATTAATAACCCTGATGCTTCCCTATTCCGCCACAGCACTTATCTTTCTTCTGATATGGATACAGGTAGCCGCTGCCAAAGCACCTCACGTATGCGGTTCCGAAAAAGATAAAACTCTTTTGGGATTCTCTGACAGAAAAGAACTTAACATGGAATACCTGGCCGCCTACCTGATCTTATTTACAATCTGCCTGCTCACTGTTGCACGTATCATTCCATACCAGATTCCTCTTGTATTGGTTCTTATATATATGCTGCTAAGAAACAGGGAAAATATAAGCAGGGTGGATTACTCCCTGCTTGCCACCTTTATCGCATTATTTATTTTTATCGGCAACCTTGGAAGGATTCCGCAATTCAGCAGTTTTCTGGAAAGAATCATGGCAGGAAGGGAAACACTTACTGCTGTTCTTGCCAGTCAGATTATGAGCAATGTTCCCGCTGCGCTTCTTTTATCCGGCTTTACAGATAATTACCGGGCTTTAATTGTCGGAACCAATATTGGAGGTCTCGGCACTCTGATTGCATCCATGGCAAGCCTGATAAGTTTCAAATATATTGCAAAAGAAAACAGGAATCTGAGAGGGAAGTATTTGGGAATATTCACAGCCTCCAATATTATATTCATGATATTCATGTTAATATTGTATTTTTTTCTTAGATAAAGGTTTTCCCGGAATTACAAAAGCTATAGCAATTCTTTCTTCGCAAAAAATTCTCCGCGGCACTCTCCCATCCTGGAAGAAAAGCCGCGGAGAAATAAATATATTTTCGGTGCCAATACAAAGATCATTAATCTTTACACCACTTTACAACTTTCAAATTGTCTTATAAATATAGTTTTTTCAACCTTCCTATTTTAGTTTTCTATATTCTTCATCACTTACCGGTTCAAGCCATTCATTGGAACTATTTTCGCCCGGAACTTCTATTGCCAGATGTGAAAACCATTCATTCGGTGCGGCGCCATGCCAGTGTTTCACTTCTGCCGGAATATTGATGCAGTCGCCTGGCTTCATTTCTACAGTATCTTTCCCTTCTTCCTGATAATATCCTCTTCCGGCAACACATACCAGGATCTGTCCTCCCCCACTTTTTGCATGATGGATATGCCAGTTATTTCTGCATCCTGGTTCGAATGTCACATTGAAAATTCCAACCTGAGAAGTAGAAATCGGTGCAAGAAAACTCCTGCCCGAAAAATACTGTGCAAAGCCATCGTTTGGTGCACCAATTGGAAATACCATCTCTTTTGCATACGCCCGCATCGTTTCCTCTTCGTATGGCAAATCTCCTTCGCCTGTTTCCCACACTTCCTTTGCAAGATTGAAAACAGCCCATGCTTTTGGCCAACCTGCATAGAATGCGGCATGTGTGATCACTGCAGCAATCTCTTTTTGTGTCACACCATGATTTTTTGCATTTTGAAGATGATATCTTAAAGAAGAATCCGTAATGCCGGAAGCCATCAGAGCAACCACTGTAATAATGCTTCTTGTTTTTACATCGATGTCCTGGTTATTCCAGTTTTCGCCGAAAAGTACATCATCGTTAAAATGTGCAAATTCCGGTGCGAATTCACCAAGTGTATTTCTTCCTGCTGTCTGTACTATTTTTCCAATATTCTGTATACCTCCATAACGCTGTTATTTATAAAGAGTTTACCCATTCAGTGATTTCCTGTTTCGTTCCACAATTTAACAGTCTGCCTTCTGTAATAACTGCGTCTGATGCAGATGACTGCAATTCTTTCACAGTGTTCCCAAATCCACTTCCTCCGGATGTTGCAAAAAGCACAATCTTTTTACCACTGAAATCGTAAGTTTCTAAAAATGTATTGATGATTGTCGGAGCCACATACCACCAGATTGGGAATCCCAGAAGGATCTCGTCATAAGAACTCATATCCATCTCTTTTTTCATAATCGCCGGTCTATATTTTTTATCACTCATTTCCACACTGCTTCTGGATTTTTTATTCATCCAGTCAAGATCAAGCTTTGTATATGGAACTTTCGGCTCAATCTCAAACAAATCCGCTTTTGCTTCCTCTGCGATCATCTGTGCTACTTTTTTTGTTGTTCCGCTTGCACTGAAAAATGCCACTAATTTTTTACTCATAATAAAAAGCCCCTTTCTATATGTATTTTTCACAAAAAATAGATGTATAAGATTTACATTCATCTTACACATCTATTTTAAGCTCTATCGCTTCATTATGTCTAATGCTTATATTGAATTTTGTTTTATGCCTGAAAAGCATTAATCTCCTCGATCATTTTACGGACTGCCAAAGAATATGGGATATTCCGTCGCCAGGCAATCACCGTACTGGTCGTGATTTCAGGAGAAATTCTTCGCTGTACAAGAATATCCTCTCGCCAATACTTTGCAGCACCCTCAATTGAAATTGGATACCCCAGTCCATTTGCCGCCATAACTCCGGCATTCGTTCCAAGATTACTCGTAAAAGCAATCTGTAATTTTGAAAAGTCTTTCCCAAACCAGTTGGCAAGTTCACTTTGAACGTTCATTCTTTCCGGCAGGATCAAGGGCTTTCCAATAAGATCTTCTTTTTTTATAAACTCTTTTTCTGCCAGCGGATCATCCGGCCGCATTCCGACACACCAGTGATCGCAATCTGTGATCCGGATATAATCCAGCCCTTCGGTGTCCACCGGCTCCATGAATAATGCAATATCTACAAGTCCTTTGTTCATCATCTCATACACTACATCTGCTGTTGCAGTATGCAATACAATCTGAACCAGCGGATATTTTTCTTTATATGTTTTACATATCTTCGCCAATGTCTCCACTGCTGCAAATTCACCGCATCCAATGGTTATCGTGCTCTCTACAACCTCTTCTTTTCCTTTCAGTTCCTCAAGCGTCCTTTCCTCAAGATTAAGAATCTCCAAGGCACGCCTTTTTAATAAAATTCCTTCATCAGTGAGCGATATTTTCTTCCCGTTTCGAATAAATAATGTTATTCCCAGGTCCTCTTCAAATGCCGCCATTTGTCTGGATAGCGTTGGCTGGGTAATATGCAATTGTTCTGCTGCTTTTGTAAAGCTCTGTTCTTTTGCTACTGTTAAAAAATAGCGTAATAATCTTAATTCCATATCTTTATATTCCTACAAATTTTTCTTGTAACCATTCTATCATATTGCATCCCAAGCATCATCTATATTTACATGTAATATCTGCACAAAATACCGTGGGTTATTTTCGGGTTATTTTCTAACCACCTATGCCCTACGGACCGTGATTTTACTGGCTTTTTGGCGAAGCTTTCAAAGAATGCCGTGGCAAATAAAAAGCACTTTTATCATTGTTTTGTTTCTCCTTGATTTGTCTCGGAATGCCCTGTTTTACAAGAAAATCCAGAATTCTTAGCCTTCTCCTGTCAGTGACAACACCACACTCAACGGAGTCTGCAATCTTCTTCCTAATCAATAAAATATCCTAGCTTCAATTTCAATACATAATCGTGAATTACTCGGCAACTAAGTTACCAGAGCATCTGAATTAAGGCGGGATACCGCCTTTTTTCAGGGTGCATCCATGACACCACTACTGTTTGCTCTTTAGAGCTATACAGCTACTTTTATTATTTCCGGTGTTTTCAGTCCGGTTACGGACAGTTCTTTTTTTACTCCGGATACGGAGTGATATTTTCTCAGGATATTATATGCGCCTACTGCATCTGCATTATAGACTCTGTTTCCATCCCTATATGATCCTCTCTCTTTCCGGTTGGACGGTTCTGCATATCTTTTCCCCACTTCCGGTGACAATGGGCTGCACTGGCTGGTATAACTTTCTTCCTGTTTTATAAAACGGATTCCATACCTTTTCAGCTTATATTCCAGCATGATGTAGATCCTGTTATACGGCAGGCTGTGGAACTTCTGGTTTATCCTGTGTCCCAGATCTTTTTCTCTCCGGATGTTCCGGATATCCCCTGTAACGACACAGGTGATCCCCTGTTCTCGGCAGTATTCTGCAACATATCTTGTAATCTTGTGCAGATAGTCCGTTACTGAGTCTTGTTTTCTCTTATATAACTTCCTGATATGTTTTGATGTGACCGGATGTTTGACTCCCTTTCCTGACTGCTGTCCATACCACTGGGCCTGTACCCTTGCGATCTCTTTATGAAAATATCTTTCCAATTCAAGGTACTTCCTGCCCAGGATAAACGTCTTCCCATTTTCAGAATCATAACACGTCATAAGGTTATGAAGCCCCAGATCAATAGACAGTTCATGTCCGTTCTGTGGAAGTTCTTCCTGGTCAGGGACCTCATAAACAACAATAATTTTACAGTTTCCCTTCTCCGGCGGGTAGATCCGCAGCTGTTTGATCTGATCCATGCCCCTGAAAATCTTATTTTCAAGGTAAAGAAAGTTTTCATGGATCTGATACGTTTCTTCCATATATTTTCTTAATGCCTTTGGAAGGGACAGGCGGACTCTGTCCGTATCCCGCTCATGCACGATCCCCATCTGCATATAGGTAATGGGGATACTTTCCTGCTTAAACCGCGGCGGTCTGGGAGTCTCAATCCCTCCAGATCTTTTCAGGGCGTAAAAAGACTTCCATGCCTTGTCCAGCAGCTTACAGACTTCCTGGGCGGTCTGGGACGGGAGCTGTTTATACCACAGATTCTCTTTATGGGCTTTTTTCTGATAGTACCAGTCCGGATACTGCTCCATCCCTGTTTCTTTGTAATGCTGACGCTCGTAATTACAGACATTCCAGAGTTTTGATGCTGCATAGCACATATGTCCGATGAGATTCGCATATTCCCGGCTGACCTTTATGGATGTTTTCTTTGACAGCAGCATTTCCTCTCCTCCATAGTATCAGTAAGCTTTGCTCTGATGTTCGATATACCTGCGGATATTTTCTTCCGATACAGATCCGACTGTTTCCACATAATAGGAATGGTTCCACAGCTCCCCTTTCCAAAGCTGGTTTCTTATTTCCGGAAAACGTTCGAAAAGTTTCCTGCCGGAGATCCCCTTCAGGTATTTCACTGACCATACCATATGATAATTAATATTACACACACAAGTACGGTAATGTATAAGATTTTCTTTCATACATATATAATACCATGATATCAAAAATTCCACAATAAAATATCGAACATATTTTCTTTTTATAATGCTGGATACAGCTTTTTATAGGGAGAAATTGAATGAAAACCGTTTTGTTATTTTTATTTATTATGAGTGCAGATATGCACAGTTTGCGCTTTCATCTCGGTAATTGAATTGCCGAGGATTCCCGCTTATTATCCTAAAATAATCCAAATATGCCTTATATTTGTCCTGTGCTATCAGGCAGGTATCTGTCAGATAGCCTTTTTTGTTGTTCCATTCTTTCAATCCACGATAATAGAACATCTTCAGATTGTCCTCGATGATGAACGGCACGATATTATATTTCAGGCATTCCTTGAACATAATCAATCTGCCTACACGGCCACTGCCGTCCTGGAACGGGTGGATTCGTTCAAACTTCACATGAAAATCCAGAATATCTTCAAGAATCTTTTCTTCTTTTCCATTGTACTCTGTCAGCAGCACTTTCATTTTATCGGCAACTTCTTCCGGAAGTGCGGTTCCCATGCCGCCAACTTCATTTGGTAATTTTTTGTAATCACCGACAACAAAACAATCTTTTCTGTAATCACTTGTTCCATTCTTCAGAATCAGATGTAGTTCTTTAATAAACTTTTCTGTTAAAGCCACTTTTACATTATCAATAATCATATCAATGCAACGGAAGTGATTTACTGTTTCAATCACATCATCCACATTCAGCACTTCTTTTTCTACACCGATGGTGTTGGTTTCAAAAATATATCTGGTCTGATCATGGGTCAGACGGCTGCCTTCAATATGATTGGAATTGTATGTCAAATCAATCTGTGTCTTATGGTAAATGCCTCCGGAATACTTACTTGCTTTCTGCTTCTGCAGAATATCCAGTAAGGTAATCGGCTGCTCTTTCTTTTTATTGGAACGCTCCGGTTTCTCTGCATTTTCGGGAATATTCCAGGTCTTGCCGGTAAGAAACGCACCGTCTACCCGTCCCTGAGCGCAGTAATTTCGAACACTTCTTTCCGACACATTCCATTTTTTCGCTATTTCATTAACTGAACGATATTGCATCCATATTCCTCCACTTTTCTAATGCTAAATCAAGTTAATCCTTTGTGTCCGTCAAATTTTCCATCTTAAACACATAATAACCTTCATAGTAATAACTGTGATCGATACCCTTCATATAAATTTCTCGATCATTTACATTATCCGTAAGAGCATTTTTCAGAAGAAACTTTATTTCGATATCTTTGATAGGACTTCGCTCCATGGCAAGCAGATAATCCTCTTTATCCACCTTGCTCCAGTCAACCACATAGCCGATTTCTTTTTTCAACATCAAGTCAAGCCATATTCTCGTACTTCTCCCATTTCCCTCTCGGAACGGATGAGCCACGTTCATTTCAACATATTTTTCGACAATTTCATCAAAAGTTGACTGTGGCATTTTGTCTATACTCTGTAACGCTGTTTCCAAATACATTAACGGAGCAAATCTAAAATTTCCTTTTGAAATATTAACCTTTCGTAATTTACCGGCAAAATTATAAATCTCATCAAAAAGATATTGATGGATCATCGCAAGACTTTTATAAGTCCCCGGTTCTAATGTCTCAAAAAAGCCACTTTCAAACATTTCAAGCGCTTTTTGCTTACTGATTTTTTCTTCCATTCTTGCTAATTCTGTAGAATCTGTAATACCTAATTTATTTTCAAGCATGGTTTACCTCATATTCTTCATGCGATTACTTTTCCAGTCACAAATCTATCTTTATAAGTATACCATAATATCGGCAATAAATCTATTTTATTATGGAATATCTCACTTTTATTTTGCCGTATTTAACCGAATCAAGTAAGTCCCCTGCTTCAATTGCGAAAAGCAATAAGCAGTGGGTGGGGACTTGCTGGTAAATAAAATATCCTATGAATAAGAAAAACCCACCGGGTTGCGCATGAAAATCAGAGGCGTGGTGGGTTCTGTTAAGCTTATTATACAGCTTTTGAAGTTACCGTCAATATTTCTTTTCAAAAAACGATAACTTTCCATTGTTTTTATTTCTTCTTTATATTTTTATAAGTTTTTTACAAATTCCACTGCATTTTGGATATCTTTATCATCCGGATGTCCTTTTGCAATACCTCCAACCAGTTTGAACGGCCCAAATGTATCGTATCCTTTGCATCCAAATTTACCATCTACACTGGCATGTTTTTTATCCAAAATCTGCTCTATGGATTTATAATTCGCACTTCCACCATAAGTACAGATCAAGAAGACCTTTTTGTCATCTGGTAAATTCTTTTCCGCAAATTTCAATATCGACTGATGAAACTTTGAAAAATAGATTCCTGACGCAAACCCGATCATATCATAACTACTCAGATCTGCATCTGACTGTTTTACTGCATCAATCAAATCGACCTGACACTCTTCTGCTATGCTCTTTACTATTTTTTCTGTATTTCCATGATGTACCGATGCATATACGATTGCTTTTCTCATACCTATACCCTTTCTATCAGCTCAACAATAGAATTAATTATACCATCATTTGTCAGCTTGTAAATCTGTTTCATTGCAAGTAATCAATTCAAAATGATTTCTATTCGTTTTTATAAAACCTTCTTTTGTAACTTAAATATCTCTGTAAACATTGCTGCACGATCCATACAAAGATAATCTGCCAAAATCCTTCCTCCTGTTGGAAATCAAACATACAAGTTGTATTTACCATACTATATGTTCTAGCAGAAACAAAAGTTAAATTCTATTGACGGAGGGTAAAAATGATAAGAAAGATTATCAGGATTAATAAAGACAAATGCAACGGCTGCGGCGCCTGTGCAGATGCCTGCCACGAAGGTGCTATTGATATCATTAACGGAAAAGCGGAATTGATGAGAGCACATTTCTGTGACGGACTAGGTGATTGTCTCCCGGAATGTCCCACAGGTGCCATTTCTTTTGAAGAAAGAGAAGCCCCTGAATATGATGAAGAAGCCGTGAAAGAAGCACAGAAAAAAACATTTGCCAAAAACCAGGCAATGTCCTCTCACTCTGGCTGTCCGGGATCTAAAATCATGCAGATTCAGCGAACAGAAACGCCTGAGCCTGTAAAACCATCTTCAACCGCTGATTCAGTATCAAAGCTTCAGAACTGGCCGGTACAGATTAAGCTGGCACCTGTTAATGCCCCATATTTTAACGGCGCCAAACTTCTGATCGCAGCCGATTGTGCTGCTTATGCTTATGCCAGCTTTCATCAGGATTTTATTCGAAATAAGGCAGCTTTAATTGGTTGTCCAAAATTAGATCAGGTGGATTATAGCGAAAAACTGACCGCGATTATTCAAAATAACAACATTCAAAGTGTGACAATTGTAAGAATGGAAGTTCCATGCTGTGGTGGATTGGTGGTTAAGTTCCTGTTTTGAAATTCCCGCTGCCATATTGGTGATACAGGAAATCCCACAGATTTGTCTGCACTTCCTGATCACGTCCTGCAAACACTGACTGTATACTTCACTCATATCAGCAAATCTTGCTCCAAGCTCATCAATATTTTCCATCCTTCTGGAGTAAGCAATAAATGGTACATGTTCTCTGGTATGATCTGTTCCTGTGTCATAATGCTTTCTCCATTTCCCATTTTGTACGATGCTCCACCCGCATACTGTTCTTTATGCAAGATTTTGCGGTCCGAATCCTAACGGAAGCAGTTCTTTCAGTGTATAGACATCATAATGCTCTGAATCCAAAGCCAGAATGATTTTGAATGTCTCCGGATCACAGAATTCCATCATTACCTGACGACATACACCACAGGGTGCTGCGTATTCGGTCAGGACTCCATCCTTTCCTCCTACAATACAGATTGCATCAAACTCTTTTGTTCCTTCGCTTACAGCCTTAAAAAAAGCAGTTCTCTCAGCACAGTTAGTAGGTGTATATGCCGCATTCTCAATATTACACCCCGTGTAGGTCTCTCCATTCTTTGCAAGCAGTGCTGCACCAACCTTAAAACCGGAATATGGTGCATACGAGAACTTCAGCTGCTCAATTGCCGTCCTTATCAGTTTATCAATGATTGATCTGTCCAAATTCTGCATAATCCCTTACCTCCATAACTACACTCTTCATACCCTGTGCAGTCTCTCCGCTTGAATATCAATAACCTGTTGCTTCCTCATTCTTTACCATCTTAACAATTCTGCTTGTGCCAAGTCTGTCTGCTCCCAGAGAAAGGAATTTTTCAGCATCATCAAGGGAAGAAATACCACCGGCTGCTTTCATTTTTACATTTGGTCCAATATGCTTAGAGAACAGTTCAATATCTTCAAATGTTGCTCCGCTGCCACCAAATCCAGTGGATGTTTTTATATAATCTGCACCTGTTGCTGTCACGATCTCACACATTTTAATCTTCTCTTCCGTTGTAAGGAAACAGGTTTCAATGATAACCTTAAGGATTTTTTCGCCACATGCAGCTTTCAGAGTTCTGATCTCATTCTCAATCAGCTCATATTTCTTATCTTTTAACCATCCGATATTGATTACCATATCAATCTCTGATGCGCCGTTTGCGATCGCATCTTTTGTCTCGAATTCTTTTACAGCTGTGGTCATATTTCCGTTTGGAAAACCGATAACTGTACATACTGCCATCTTTTCTCCCATATATTCTGCAGCCTGTTTCACATAGCATGGCGGAATACATACAGATGCTGTTCCATATTTCATTGCATCATCACAGATCTGTTTGATTTCCTCCCATGTGGATGGCTGAAGAAGAAGTGTATGATCCACATGTTTTAAAATTTCTTTGATTTCCATTTTTGCTTGTCCTCTTTTCTGATTTTTATATACTGTCAGATGTATGGCAGTCATTATGTTTATTTTTCCTTATCTTCTCTGATCATTTTTCTGATGGCTTCCACTGCAATCTGAATAGCCATATCTGTATCATGAACTACCGGATTCTCCAGGCCAAGTTTTTCTCTTTCCTGATTTGCGACTACCAGGAAACAGGATCCTGCTCTTACACGAAGTTTACCTGCTACTATAAAGAGAGCAGCGGATTCCATTTCTGATGCAAGACATCCCATCTTTTTCCATGCTTCCCATTTATTGATCAGTTCATAGCCTACAGGCATTGCTTCCGGTTCATGCTGTCCGTAAAATGCATCCTTACACTGTACAACCCCTGTATGACAGGAAAATCCTTTTTCCTTTGCAGCATATACAAGCGCATTTGTCACATCAAGATCAGCTACTGCAGGATATTCTATCGGCGCATATTCTTTACTGGTTCCCTCCATACGGATCGCACCTGTGGCGATTACCACATCACCACTCTTTACTTCTGTCTGCATTCCTCCACAGGTACCGATCCTCACAAATGTATCTGCACCGCAGCGATACAGTTCTTCCATTGCGATAGATGCTGACGGACCGCCAATTCCTGTTGATGTTACACTGACTTTTACCCCATCAAGGGTTCCTGTATATGTAACATATTCTCTGTTGTCTGCAACCAGGACCGGATCATCAAAATACTGTGCGATCTTTGCGCATCTCTTAGGATCTCCCGGCAGCAGCACGTAACGTCCTACTTCACCTTTTGCTACCTGAATATGATACTGTCTGCTTTCATCTTCTGAATAATTTTTCATGATCTTTCCATCCTTTCTTTTACTTGAATTTTTTTAGCTTGTCGACTGATTCTATTGTACCATCATTTGTCAGCTTGTAAATCTGTTTAATTACAAACAATCAATGTGACATGCTCCCACCACTTAAATCCCAGATTTTGAAATGGAGGCTTCTTGCCTCTTCACGGATATTGATCGCTGCATTTTTTGCTTGAAGGGAAAAAGCACCAGCCAACTGAATGACTGATGCTTCTAACATCAAGATACTTTATTTTGTATAAACTGTATTCCCTTTTGCAATTACTTCAACAAGCTGAAGTTCCTGGTCAAGAATACAAAGATCCGCATCATAGCCTTCTTCAACCTTACCTTTTCCTTTGAGACGAAGAATATCTGCCGGATTAGATGTAATTGTAGAAATAGCTATTTCTAAAGGAATTTCTGTTTTAAATACACATTCCTTTACTTCCTTCAGAAGGCAGCTGGACTGTCCAACGCCCATTCCAAGAAATTCGCCATCACTACTGTACATCGGAAGGCTTCCCTGTCCATCAGAAGAAATTGTCATACGGTCAGGATTTACTCCTGCATCCAACATCCGTTTGATACCATTACATACACGTACCTCATCACAGATAGTTTCCCAATAGTCAATATCTTCATTTCCTGTAAAGTCTACTGCTCCGCCTTTCAGCGCATACTCAATCGACTTGCCAAAAAGCATCTCATTTCGATTGATATGTGTTGGCAGTATTTGAGAAGCCGGTATCTCTGTCTCATCTACCACTCGTTCAATAAGATCTAAGCATCTCGGACTGTCGCCAAGATGAACATTTACAATACCAGCTTTCCCGGAAAGAACACCGCCAAGTCTTGTATCCGCAACAACACGTGCAAATTCCTCAAAAGTCGGCTGTGAAGAACGATGATCAGAGATCGCGATTTCTCCGGTTCCAACGATTTCCTGAATCATCATAATATCTTTTACAATACTGTCAGTCAACGTGTGAACCGGAATCTGATAACTGCCTGTATAACAGTATGCAGACATTCCCTGCTCATTCAATCCTTTTGTCTTTGCAACCAGTGCACACATATCACGACCGATTCCATCTGTTCCAAGGCAGCCAACAACTGTTGTTACTCCAAACTTCGTAAGTCCTTCCATAGTTGCTTCCGGAGTACGATTGGCGAATCCACCTTCGCCACCGCCTCCGAGTACATGAACATGACTGTCAATGAATCCCGGAGTTAAAAGTAAACCCTCTCCATTGATCATTTCTGCCTCAGAAAGAAATCCCTCTGCAGATATAGAACCTGCATCTTTAATCTTGACAATCTTATCATTGATTATAAGTACGTCTTTTTTCCCCAGATGCTGTGGAGCATAAACATCAATATTCTGAATTAATTTCATCATAAATCACTCCAAATTATACAATGCATGTTTTAGAATCCAATTCCAACTGCAATAAGAACTGTAATGATTGCACCAATCATTAAGACGCCAAGGAATTTCCACATGAATTTAATCCAGTTAGACCACTCAATCTTTGCAATTGCAAGAGATCCGATCAGACATCCAGATGTAGGAACAATCAGGTTTGTAAATGCATCACCAAGCTGGAATGCAACTACAGCTGTCTGTCGTGAAACACCTAACAGGTCTGACAGTGGAGCCATGATCGGCATTGTGATCGCAGCCTGTCCTGTTCCGGATACAACGAAGAAGTTGAATACGGACTGGAACAGATACATAAGTACTGCTGCAACTGCTCCGGAAACTCCAGACAGTGCATTTGAAATATTATACATAATTGTATTGATAACTGTAGGTGTTGTCGGATCAGATCCACCAAGAACCTGCATGATACCCTGTGCCATAGCAACAACAAGCGCTGCACCGATCAGGTCTTTTGCTCCATCTTTAAATGATGTTGCGATATCATTCAGTTTCATATCGTTCAGTTTAAAGATAACTCCGATCACACCGGAAACAATTCCCATAATAAAGAACTGTGTAGCAATCTCTGGCATGTAGTATCCTTGAGTCATAACTCCCCAAACTACCCATACTACTGTAGCAGCCAGTGTCAGAAGAACTAAAATATGTCCAAGACCAAATGTATGTCCTTCGTCAATTCCTGTTTTTTCATTCTGCTCACGGAAATATGAATCCGTCTTATATGCGATTGAGATTGTCGGAGTCTTTTTGATCTTTGATGCATAGAACATAGTCATTCCACAGCCAAGTGCTGTAAATACTACCCACATTACCATACGAAATCCTGCTCCGGAGAATACGTCAATACCTGCAATACCCTGTGCAATACCTACAGAGAATGGATTCATCCAGGATGAACCGAAACCAATCTGTGTTGCAACATAAGTAACAAGAACTGCAATAACTGAATCATATCCAACTGCTACAAACAACGGACAAAGAATCATAGTAAACGGAAGTGCTTCTTCTCCCATTCCAAAAACTGCTCCACCAAGAGAAAACAGTACGAAAAGTATCGGAATCAGCAGTTTTTCTGCTCCCTTTGCCTTACGGATCAATCCGATCAATCCGGATTCAATCGCACCTGTACGGATCATGATACCGAATGCACCACCTACTACCATAAGGAATGCGATAATCTCAATTGCAGAACTGCTTACGATTCCGTTATACATATAGTTGAAGAATCCTGTTCCACCATCTCCACTAAAGAGTGCTACTCCCTCTGTCACTACATTTCCTGCATCGTCTGTCAGATACTTGAAACTTCCGTCTTTGATTACTGTACGGGTTTTCTCAACACCATTGATCATGTACGAAATATCCTGTGTTTCGTAAAATCCCTTTGGTACAAGGAAAGTCAGAAGTGCTGCAACAACAACTACTAAAAAGATAATAATGTAAGTGTCAGGCACTTGAAATCCCTTGTTGAAAGACTTTAATCCTTTTCCTTCTTTTTTGCTCATTTTCGAGTTTTCCTCCCATTTTTGATATACTATACTAGTGTACCATAGAATCCTTAAAATATAACTAAAAATTTACATATTTTATCAATTTTTGTCATTTTTCTGTATTTTTATACATTAAAAAATGAGATTTGGCTCAGGCAGGTATCTGCCACAGCACTATTTTCAGCCGATACATCAAAAAAGAAACTGCTCCAGATATTTTTTTCACAGACCTGCTCATTTCTCTCATTTCATCTACAGCAATCCTGCTAGTACATCGTTTTCGAAACACGCTCTAACACTCTACCGCTACTTTGATCACACCATCTCTCTTATTTTCAAAAAGTTCATATGCTTCTTCGATTCTGCTAAGCGGATAAGTATGTGTAATAAGTGGTTCTGTATTAATCTTACCTTCTGCAATCAGTTTCAGGGTTTCCTCACAATCACATCCATCCACTCCACCTGTTCTGAATGTGAGATTTTTTCCATACATATCCGGAAGTGGCAGCACCTGAGCCTTATCATAAAGTGCAACCACTGTCACAGTTGCATTTGGTCTTGCACATTCCCATGCCAGACGAAATGTAGATTCCGCTCCCGCAACCTCAAGAACTACATCAGCTCCACCGTGATCACTATGGTCCTGGACAAAATCAAAACATTCCTCCGGCGAGACAGTAAGAACCTCCGGATAATGTTCATTAATAAAATGAATTCTGTTTTCATCTTTTTCACACATAATAATACACTTTGGATTCTTCAGCATAACACTTAGCAAAGTGCAAATCCCTGTAGGACCAGCTCCAATGATCAGCACAGTATCCTCCTCTGTGATCTCAGAAATACGTGCAGCCCAATAGCCAGTGGCAAGAACATCTCCTACCAGCAAAGCCTGTCTGTCAGTAACTCCTTCCGGAATTTTGTTCAGTCCCTGGTCAGCAAACGGAACTCTTACATATTCTGCCTGACCACCATCTATACGACAGCCAAGAGCCCATCCGCCATTCTCATCTGTACAGTTATTTACATAACCTTTTTTGCAGAAAAAACATTCACCGCAAAAGGTTTCTACATTTACAGTCACACGATCCCCCGGTTTTACATGAGTTGCAGCACTTCCAACTGATTCAACAATACCTACCATCTCATGTCCCACAGTTATACCAGGAACTGCACGGGGAACACTTCCATGTTTAATGTGTAAGTCACTTGAGCAAATACTGGCAAGCGTTACTTTTACAATAGCATCCCTCTCGTCCATAAGTACCGGTTTTGGTTTTTCCATTAATTCAAATTTTCCTTTTGAAACATAAGTATAAGTCTGCATTCTTCTATCCCTCCATTATCCGAAAAATCATTTTTTGTTTTTGCACATCAATCATCAGGTTACTTACCATAAACAATCCGCAATAATCCACGGATCACAGTTAATTTCAATATAGTATAACACGTTATCCAAAATAAGTCCGCAAACTTTTTATTTATTACTATCTCCTATAATTCCTTGACTTTTCCACAGATTCTGGCAAAATAGAAAACATCACAACGTATCAACTGACAAATATTTCTGATTTTCGGAGGAATTATATGAATAATTATCAAATCACTGCGTGGTGTTCCGGTTTTATCCGAAACCAGGTACAGGAAGGCGATCTTTGCATTGATGCAACCATGGGAAATGGCAATGATACCCTCCTCCTCTCCAGACTCTGTGGCAGTACCGGTAAAGTGTTTGCTTTTGACATTCAGGAGCAGGCATTGAACGCAACCAGAGAACGTCTGGATACCGCCAATGCACCAGACAATTACACCCTTCTCCTGGAATCTCACGCAAATATGGCTCAATATGCAGAACCTGGCAGTGTAAACTGTATTGTTTTTAACTTTGGTTATCTGCCGGGAGGAAACCATGCGCTGGCCACCAGAGGAGAAACCAGCGTACAGGCACTGTCACAGGCTTTAATCCTTCTGAAAAAAGGAGGTATGATATCTCTCTGCATCTACAGCGGTGGTGATTCCGGTTTTGAGGAGAGGGATCAGATTCTGGCATGGCTTAAGCAACTGGATTCTCATAAATATCTGGTTATAAAAAGCGAATATTTTAACCGCCCCAATCATCCTCCTATTCCTGTGCTGGTCATAAAGTTATCCTGAGAACTTTCCTGATGTTTTTACATAACTCTTGAAACCCTCTGCTATTCATGTTATATTTTTTTTCATTCCATAGCAATCCTCGTAGATAATGCTTAAGATGTATTATTTACAAGGATTGCTATAATTCACAAAATGGAGGAACTATGAATCAACAAAACACCTCTGCTCCTATAGCAGAAAATAAAATGGGTACAATGCCTGTAGGCAGACTTGTACTGAACATGTCTCTACCCATGATGATTTCCATGCTGGTACAGGCATTATACAATATTGTAGACAGCGTATTCGTTTCTATGCTTTCCGAAAATGCCCTGACGGCCGTTTCCATGGCGTTTCCCCTGCAGACACTTCTGATTGCTGTAGGTGCCGGTACCGGTGTAGGTATGAACGCACTGCTTTCTAAATCCCTAGGAGAAAAGAATTTTAAAAAAGCCAACCAGACCGCTGAAAATGCTGCTTTTCTGTATTTTCTGAGTTTTCTGGTATTCCTGGTCTTGGGATTTCTGGTAGTAAAACCATTTTACGCCAGCCAGGTCAGCCAGGCAGATTCGGAAATCATGCAATATGGAATTCAATATCTAAGCATAGTTATGATTTTTTCCCTTGGTATGTTTGGCCAGTTTTTCTACGAACGTGTTCTCGCTTCTACCGGAAAAACTATTTTCAGCATGATTTCTCAATTATGTGGTGCATTCACCAACATTATCCTGGACCCTATCCTGATCTTTGGTCTTCTGGGTGCACCGAGAATGGGAGTTACAGGAGCTGCTGTTGCCACAGTGATCGGGCAATTTGTAGCCTGCATTGTTGCCGGGATCTGCAACCATAAGTTTAATCCTGAGGTTCGTCTTAATTTCAGAGGCTTCCGCCCGGATAAAACAATTATCGGTCATATTTACGCAGTAGGTATTCCTTCCATCATTATGCAGTCCATCAGCTCCATCATGACTTATTCTATGAATCTGATCCTGGTACAGTTTACGGTTACTGCAACTGCAGTATTTGGTGTTTATTTTAAGCTGCAGAGCATCTTCTTTATGCCTGTGTTTGGTCTTAATAACGGTATTACACCAATCATCGCCTATAATTACGGTGCCCGGCACAAAAAACGTATGATCCAGACGATCAAGGTCAGCATGTTCATTGCCTTCTGCTTTACCTTTGTTGGCTTTCTGGCGTATGAGCTCATACCAGAGGCTCTCCTGGGAATGTTCAATGCCTCCGATGATATGCTTGCCATCGGTATTCCTGCACTTCGAATCATTGGTATCCATTATCTGATCGCGTGGTTCTGCATCATTGCAGGAACTGTATTCCAGGCATTGGGAAAGGCTGTTTTCAGTATGATCGTATCTATTATGAGACAGCTTTTTGTCCTGGTTCCCGCCGCATATATTCTGGCGTCCATCGGTGGACTTCACGCAGTCTGGTGGTCATTCCCCATTGCAGAAGTCATTTCACTGATCATATCTGTGCTCTTCCTGATAAGCATAAACAGAACTGTTATCCAGAAAATCCCGGAAGAATAAGTTCAAAAAAAGACAGAGGGTAATCCGATCTGATACCTTCTGTCTTTTTAATTATCCTTCAAAGCTTTTATGATTGGAAGCTTTCCAACTCTATAACACTCCCTGTCTCTGCATTTCAGCAGACACTGTGATATATTCCTTACTATTCTCAATAATACTCAGTTTCTCTTCCCAGGTAAGATTTCGTTTAATCTTCGCAGGACTGCCCATTACCAGCGAACCATCCGGTATTACTGTATTTTTTGTCACAAGGCTTCCTGCTCCTATGATACAGTCTCTGCCAATCCTGGCACCATCAAGGACAACAGCTCCCATTCCGATCAGTGTCCGATCTCCGATCACACATCCGTGAAGCACTGCATTATGTCCTACTGTCACATTATTTCCGATATGCACTGGCATATTATGATTTACATGGATTGTACAATTTTCCTGGATATTTGACTCCTCACCAATCACAACAGGGGCATCATCCCCACGTATCACCGCATAATGCAGGACGCAGCTATCACGCCCAATCGTCACATCTCCGATTACCACTGACTGTTTTGCAATTCTGGCATCCTCTGATATCTTTACATTCTTATAATTCATCTTCTGAAAACTCACCTTTCTATATTAGTCAATCAGATCTTTTTTCCTGTCAGAAAATACACACTCTCTCTTCTCGGATTTCTGTAATTTACCACTGTCACTTATTCCGCGCCAGAACCGAGCTTTTCTCCAGACATAAAAGTGTATCTCCTTCAACAGTTGTTACAATTCCACCAGCTTCTTCAACAATAAGCGCACCGGCAGCAAAGTCCCATGGGGACAATATCAGTTCAAAGTAAAGTTCCGCTCTTCCTGATGCTATAGAACACAGATCAAGAGCTGCTGAACCGCTCCTTCTGATATCAAGACATTTCTGGAAATACTCATAAGCCAGTTCAAAAGAAGCTTTCGCAAGTTCCGTATTATATGGAGAAGACCCAAACAAAACAACACCGTTTTCCAGATCATCTGATGATACATGAATGGCATTTCCATTCATATATGCCCCTTCACCGGAAATCGCACTGAAGGTTTCATCAAGATAAGGATTGTGTACCACGCCCAGATACCTTTTCCCATTTCGAATCAGGCCAATGGATACACAGCTCATGTGATAGTCCTTGATAAAATTAGTAGTCCCATCGATCGGATCCACTACAAAAATATATTCTGCTTCCCTGTTAATCCTACAGTCCTCTTCCTCACCCAGAAATTCTGCTTCCGGAAGAATCTGCGCCAATTTGATTTGCAGCATTTCCTGGATTTTGCAGTCATATGCTGTAACAAAATTTGCTTTTCCTGCTTTATCTTTAATCCCAAAATTATTTCTGTCTGCCTGAAGCATAACCTGTCCACACTCTTTTGCAGCGACAATGATTTCGTTTAATATTGTATGTGTATCTTTCATTGATCCATCACTCCCCATCACAAATTATTATTGATATTTACAAACCATTTACTCTTTCAAGATCCGTATGCTTTTGCAAGGAAACTATATCATTCAGATTTCTTTCTGAAAGCAATTCTTCTTCCTCTCCCATTTCTTCCACAATCTCACTCAGATACTGATAATGTAAAATGTTTTTTAGCTACGCTAATGATAACATGAAACTATCTTAGCGTAAAGTTCAAACTCCTTACAGGTCAAGCGGATATTCGCAATCCGCTTCGCTACGTAGCTCTACACCGAATAACAATGTTACTGGATTTTGATATATATACAAAAGGACTCTCTGCACTTTATTCACTGATCTGCAGAAAGTCCTTTTCATGGTTATTTGTGATGTTTCGCTTCCTCTTCTTCCACCAACCTTGATGTTTCTTCTGACGGAGCTGAGATTACAGCTGCTGCTACAATTTCGCAGGGCGGATTTCCCTTTACAGCATCTATTGCAGCTTTTACTGCGGCTACGTCACCGCTTAAGAATACGGTTGCATGGCCCCCGCACTTGGTATGCCAGGTACGGAATTCCACTTCTGATGTTTTCAGCATCTGGTCAAGGACAACTACTGCATTACAGCTTCCCAGAACCTCCACTAATCCTAATGCTCCATATGACATCTTCTACATCCTCCTGACATGTTCTATTTGTTAATGGTCATCTTAATTGCCACTTCAGTATCTGCCGTAGGTGCTGCGATCACAGTGTGGGAAACAATCTTACCCAGTGGTTTAGCTGTCTCCAAAGCTACTTCCATTGCAGCATTTACATCGGAAACACTACCACGCATTTTGACACATGCCCCACTTTTCAGTCGGTTTCGTTCCACACTCTGAATTGTTACGTTTGCAGCCTTAGATGCTGCATCAAGAGCGACAAAGCAAGCTACCAGGTTATCCAGTTCAAACACCCCAACCGCCATACCATCATAGTTTTTTGCCATTTTATCCTCCTTACAAGACGGGAACATGGTTTTCCCGATTGTTTTCTTTTATACCAGTATACCTTGTTTTCATTATAATTACAAGCTTTTTTCCACCGAAATCTCACAAGAATTCACAAAACACAACACAATCCCACAAAATTGACTCATTAAATTTTTTCTAAATCCGCAATGTTTTCAGGATATTCCATGTCTGAATACAATTTCAGCTGTAACTGTAATATTCTGTTATACTCCTCGCAGCCAGGTTCCAAAACCCTTCTTTGCTCATACAATTTGTGATCTTCTTCACTCATCTTCACATTAAAGCTTTCCTGAGTATGGAACTGGATTTCAATACGATAGTTACGTGAATTTTTAAACTTGGCATTTACACCATTATATGGAAAGCTGTCATTGACCCAATAATTTTTCAATGAATAGATTTTCCAGTTTTTCTCATACAGAGCATCTGTCACAGAGCGTATCTGTTCAACATAATTTTTCGGCTCCAGTATCACTGTATAACGAATAACATCCGCTATTGAATCGAAAAAAGATTTCTCTACTCTCTGATAGAGCTTATTATATAAGGATTTCGGTGATTTTACTCTATACTCTAATCCCGCAAGTATTGCGTTATTTGTCTTTGCAAAGTCCACAAGAAACTTGGTGATTTCAAACTCTGTAGACAGATAATCCGCATAAAACACTCTTTCTTCAAAAGAGAGTTTATGAAAAAGTTCTATATCTTCTTCTGTCCATGATTCTTCAATTTCTTTATTAAGATAGATTTTCTCTGAATTTTCAGCAGACAGAACACATTTGAGTTCTATGGAATCAATGCCAAAAAGACTGGCTTTATCACCCGACCCATGAGTCAGACTTCTGAGAATCTTTTCAAAATTATTGGTAATTAAATTTACTTTTCTTTCAATCAATGCATAGGCGGAATCCGAGCCGCCTGCTTCTATCACAAGTTTACCATCTTTAACAGTGATGCTTCTTACCACATTTCTTTCAACAAATCCAACAATCTCTTCCGAATTATATTTATCAAAAGCCTCATAATCCAGGTCAGGATTTATGTTTTTCAATTCTGCAAGCTGATTTCCAACCACAAGAACTGCTGCCAGACCCTTCAATCTGACAGTTTTTTTATTGTCTAATGTCAAAATTTCTTCCAGTTGATTTATATCATCACTATTATCTCCAATAAAACGCAGCATACTGATTATGGCATGCTTATGTATCTCTGACGGAAATTCAAATATATCTCCATATTCTTCTATCAGACACGCACTGAACAAAACATGATATTTACTCATGATCTGCAGGAATGTAAGCGATTGAGTCTGCTTTTGAATTCCCAGTTTACTTATATATTTATTCATAATTTTCTGATTTAAACCAAATCCGGTATGAGCAAACAGAGCCGCCATCAAAAGGCAGTAACACTCATCTTCATTCAAATCTTCCAGTTTCTGTCTATCCATGATTAAATCGCAAAATTCTGCAATATCTATAAAATGCATAATAGAATAATCAGAAATATTGGGATATATCTTTTTATATTTTTCCAGCATTCTCTGGACCACTGTACAGTTATCTCTGTAATTCTCATATAATTTTTTTGATTTTGTAAGTAAATTTTCCGAACACCTGTTAACTATCATTTGAATTATTCTCCATCCATTGTATTACTTATTTTTTCCTGCCGGACTTTCTTTTTTGAATCTTCCCTTACTGTATCCCTCAGTTCTTTCATATATTCCGAAAAGCTGCATTCTTTATTTCCGTATGTCATCTGGAGATCATATTCCAGTGGAATCCAGGTAGAAAGGTCAGCCTCATTATGCTGAATAAGCGCTTCCAGTTTGTCCAGTGCCTTATATATTTTTGCTTCCAATGTCTCCAGAGCTTCCATTTCAGCAAATAGCTTTTTCAAATCCCTGCGGTATGGTTCCGGCAAAGCATCCAATAGTTTATCCATCACATAAGCTTCATGATCTGAATCAGCAGATGTTTTATCAAATGCCGGAATATCTCCTGTAATTGCCTCCCCCATATCATGGAATATGCACATCTGTATTACCTTATCAATATCCGCTTCCGGAAATTCATCCCGCACAAAATAAGCCATTACAGCAAGTCTCCAGCTATGCTCTGCAACACTCTCATGTCTCCCGGAGGAGGTGTAAGAATGTCTGGTGTTACATTTTAATTTCTCCGCTACTTTAAGAAAATCCAGAAACGCTCTACTATCCATATTGCTTTCTCCTCATTTAACGTTGCTTATTATTTCTGTTTTTCAAATCCGTATACCCATTTTCCACGCAAAAACAGATACAGAAAAATCACAGAGCTGATGCTCCAGGTCAGGGGATATGCCCAGAGTATCACCCGGATATCTGAGACAAGGCGAACTGCTACCGTAATATAGCTCACACGAAACAGACACCAGTCACAAAGCATAACGATCATGGGAACTGCCGCATGCCCGGATCCGCGGAGCACTGCCACAATACAATGCGAGAAGGCTAGAAGGCAATAAAACAACGCAACAATCCTCGCCTGCATCACACCATAGTGTATTACACCGGGATCTCTGTTAAAAGCGACGATCAGTACCGGTGCCGCCGCATATATGATAATGCCGATCAATTCTGCAATAGTCACCGAACAAATGACTCCAAATCTGGCACCTTTTTTCGCACGTTCATACTGTCTGGCACCAAGATTCTGGCTGACAAAAGTTGTCAGAGCCATTGTAAAACATGTTACCGGTAAAAAAGCAAATCCCTCTACCTTTGAATAGGAACCACAGCCTGCCATTGCCATTTTCCCAAATGCATTGATATTTGACTGTACAAAAACATTTGCAATAGCGGTCACTGAATTCTGGAACCCGGACGGCACGCCATTCTGAATGATCTGTTTTAGCATATGTCTGTCAAAACGGATCATTCTCAACTCTAAACGATATTCTTCTTCCACACGCATCAAATGGATCATACAAAGAATGGCGCTGATAAACTGAGAAATCGCCGTAGCCAGTGCTGCTGACCCAACCCCCATACCAAGGCCTGCAATAAAAAAGATATCCAACACAACATTGATACAGGATGAGATGATCAGATAAAACAGCGGATGACGACTATCTCCGACAGATTGCAGAATTCCAACAAAAATGTTGTACATAACAACCCCTATGGATCCTGCAAAATATGTTCTAAAATACATGATTGATTCTGGCAGCACATCGCCGGGTGTTCCCATCAATACCAGGATCCTGGGTGCCAGAAACATTCCCATAACCGTCAGCACTACACCGGCCACAAGTCCAAATGCTACGGTTGTGTGGATTGCTTTCTGCAGGCAGTCCTTTATTTTTGCCCCGTAATATTTGGCAATAACAACTCCTGCTCCTATGGCAATACCATTGATAAACCCCACCATCAAAAAAATCAGATTTCCGGAAGAACTAACTGCTGCCAACGCATTACTTCCGAGGAAATTACCTACAATCAGGGAATCTGCTGTATTATACAACTGCTGAAACAGATTTCCGAGAAATAGCGGAATGGCAAAAAGGATGATTTTTCCGGAGATACTTCCTTCTGTCATTCTTGAATTCTTTTTCATATTTTTCTGTTGCATAAATTTTGCCTCTCTACTGGACTATATTTTATACACATCTCAATTATATCATTTTGCTGATTGGATTTATATATTATTTTGATATTCTTTTCATAAACAGACACCATATTTTATTGATTTTGTATACTAATTACTCTATAATACATAATATATCAAACAAAGCTCTCAATTTTTTTATAAAATACTATACAAGGGGGTATTATACAATGAGAGAATTAAAAGCAACCAAAATCAACACTGCTGATTTTGCACCCTTCGGTACATTTTGCAGCATGACAAAGCCGGAGGGCTATCCTTTACAGGGCGAAATACATAAGTTTTATCCAGACCGTATTTCAGGTAACTGTATAGGATCCATGGGATTTTCACCAATTGCAGTACATAAGGATGAACGCATCATTAAAGCAGCTGAATATCACACAACTACCTGGGAGGGTATTGTTGCACTGGATGATGACATGATTATACATGTAGCACCGGCTTCTGCAGGCACACCTGTTCCGGAACTTACCAGAGCATTTATAGTTCCAAAGGGAACTATGGTAAAAATCAATGCCGCCATCTGGCATTTATGTCCACTTCCTTTAAACAATGAAGTACTCCATGCCATGATCATTCTCCCGGAATGCACCTATGCAAATGACTGCACTGTAGTAGATTTTGAGGAGAAAGACTGGTTTAGGATCACTATCTGATTTTGCAGCTGTAAAATCAGGCCTTACACAATGTTTTCCATAAATAAGAATCCGGGAACGCAGTGAAGAAATAAGTGCGGATTACCGAAATATTTTTAATCCATTTTTTTTTTAATCCACTGTTCCATTGACAACCTCAATTCCATCTGCTTCCAGTAGCTTTTTCTGTGCATCTTTACCGCCGAAGGCAAAGGCCCCTGACAGTTCTCCTCTGGAATTCACTACCCGATAACAGGGAATCTGCTCCGGATCCGGATTCTTATGGAGGGCATTCCCTACCGCTCTCGACATTCTCGGATTCCCTGCCATTTCGGCAACCTGACCATAAGTTGCAACGCATCCTTTCGGAATTTGCTTCACTGCCTCATAAATCTTCTTTGTTGGGCTGTATGTTACGAGATCATAGCTTTCGGATATCATTCTTTTAATATCTTTATCCGGTACCGTCCCATTTAGAATAATGGTATTCCAATGTTCCTTATTCTGATGATAACCAGCCTGTACAGATTCATAGGCACTTCGCCAAAAATCACGCCACTCCGGGTTTGCCTTTACATTCAGATTAACATAACCGTTTCGTTCATAGATCCATAAAAAAATTTTTTTGTTTTCCCTCGCTCTTACCACCTGCCAGTTCTGGTCACGGAAAGGTCTTTCCGTATATGTATTCTGAAATGATAAACCGAATTCCAACGCTGCTTCTCGTGTAATCATGCAATTTTGATTCATTTATTTCACCCTTATTCCCTGAAATTATTTCTGGCATCTTCATAATCTCTTGGAGGCTGTTTATTACATCTATTTTTCCCCTTCATTCGCTTCCTCTATTGTCACACTCTCCTGTACCTGCATATCCGTATACTGAACACGAATAACTGCCTGCGGCCAGTTTATGCTGACCATTGCTGTTTTGTTTTTCTCATCTCCTGCTTTCCGAATAAGCTCCAACAATTCCTTCAGTACTTCCTTTGTCAGATAACCGCCTCTCCAGTGAAAAATAAGTACCCTGCCTTTCTTCGCCGCCTGCAAAGAACGTTTATACACATCCTCTTTCTTAGTAAAAGAAAGCTTCTTCTCTTTATAATAAAAGTGTTCATGATCACCGCAGTGAGGCGCCGACGCAATAAGAGGCTCATGATCCCTGAAAATCTGTGAATCATCCAGATTGAAATAATCATAGCGGATTTCAGAAGTCTCACGATCTTTTCCCAGGGTATTATCAAAGGTCGCATCCAGATGATAATATGTACCTCCTATTTTTACGATATTCCATGTGTGGCGATACTTAATCCCCTTCTCAGGATTATTTCCACAGATTGCAATCACGCACCATACTCCCAGCGCATCCAAAAGAACCTTTACTGCTTTTGCAATTCCCTCACATACACCAACGCCTTGCCCCAACGGTCCGATAATTTCATGGGAATATGATTTTTTCAGTTTGTCATAGCGGATATTTTTACAGATAAAATCATGTACATACTTCTCTTTCTCCCACTCAGACAGCTTCTGAACCGGGCGAATCAGCTTCTCAACTCTGGCAGTCATAGCCTTTTGATGTTCGCAAATCTTCTTTTTATCAAAAAGATACTCCGGAATAAAAATCAGATTCGGAGAGTCTTTATAATACCGGTATTTATAACTGCTCACCCAAAATATCTCCGGATGATCCAGACGCATCTGAAAAAATACATTATAAAGTTCTTCTCCCTCTAATACCGGAATCTGAAATTCATCCTCCAGGTTTTTCACACCGCTAAGAATGCTGTGATATACAGCCTGTTGCGCCTTATTCATATGGTTGTAATAATATTGCTCCATTGTTATCTTATCTCCAAGTTCTTCGTCACTTATAATCCCTTCCGGTACATTTCACTGATCACTGCCTGCGCATGTTCAGATTCTTTTTTCTCTATTATCTGTGCCCTGTCACTTAAAATCGCCAGCATCTCATCTACCAGATCTTCTATTTTAGGATTTGTATACCGATACAAATAACCCAGCATTCTGGTTGCGGTATAATCTGTATTCATATTTTTATATGCGATCTCTGCACATGATTAGATGGTCAGACCCCGATAGGTCTCTCAATCAAAACTGCTGTAAAAAATCTTTCCCAGCTGAAATATTCTTTACATTCCACATACTCAGATGGATCATCCAAAATTTTATCTACAAAACTATTTTTAAGTATTCCAGCCGATAAAATCAACCATTCAAAAGACTCTGGCAAATATAAAGCAATGTTTTCTCTTTTTTCTATCAGCCGCAATACTTTATCGATTTCCGAACCAAATGCCGCGCCATCTGCTATTACAAGCATTTTTTCATTCTTATGTACATTTAAATAATGAAATACGTTAGATTTTCCATTTAATGTTTCACATTTTAATCCATTATCTTTGCAAACGTGTTCAAAAAACTGATATCCTGAATTACTGTCCTCAGTAATAACAATTTCAGGATTTACACTGCCCTTATAAGTATCTGCGCCATATATTCTATAAAATTCATGGTAACTTTGCTTTAAAGTTCCATATTTTCCAGAAGTTTTTATTCCATAAATTTCTTCCACACTATATGGCAAAGAAGGCAATGACTCTCTGGATGCAATCACATAGTAATTATCCGTTTTCTGAATCTTGCCAGCAAATTCTTCTGTTTTTATAAATTCATTTCCCTCATCAATAAAAATAATGCTGTCAGATATTCCACTCAACTGCTCTTTCCACAGAGCACCTTCCAATACAAAACATTTCTTGTCACAAATCAATTCTACCGGAGTACCTGATGGATTATTTACATAATCCTGAATCATATCAATAAGAGTGGTTTTTCCTGTCGCGCTGTCGCCACGAATAATTGTCAAATTACGTCTCAATTCAAAATCATATTTTAAACGTTTAGTTGAAACAACAACTCTATGCTTTCCCTTCATCGCACTCTCTCCTAAACAAATTCTCCTGCTATCGACACAAGTTCTTCCATAGAATGAACAATTTGATCTGTATTCAAAATATGAATACTAAAGGATTCTGGTCCAAAATCCATTAAATGCAAAAGATTAATTGTTCTATCCTCTGATTCTGCAATTTTCAGCAGCCACTTTGCACAATTATCGCCACAAGTTGACGCATTAAAAATTTTATCTTTATCAAATTTAACTAGAATCAATGTTTTTACACCGCCTGATAACCCAGTTGGTGGTATTTTTCCCAACACCGGGCTGTCTATTACACCGCTATCCAGTACAGTTGATTTATCTACATCCTGAATCATTTCCTTTACAAATGGATCTATAATCCATTCATCTTCATAATCATATTTAAAATAAGAAGCTGTATTATACACAGCATCTGACATATCACCAAAGAAAATCTTTAACATATCGTCTACCTTCCTCCACGCAAATACTGTACCAACGCATCAAATATCTTTAAATATCTGTTGGCATGCATACGGACACTATCAATGATATTTGTAATAAATCATTACAAAATTTTCGAAATAAAATGATCTGCCTCAATAATATGCCTTACATTCTTCTCCCTGGAGTCAACAATACTCACACGTCCATTCTCCGCTGTCAAAGTCACACTGGAATCATCATTCCGATAAACAGTCATATGTTCCACTGGGCGTTCCAATGTCTCTATTGGATCCTTCATCTTTTTTAATCGCCGATACTCATATTCCGGAATAAAAAATTCAAGTTTTGAAATAGCTCTTTTTTTCTTTAATGGTGTTTTTCTTAATGAACCATTTTTATTCATAAAACGATCCGCAAATTCAACATTTTCCGTCATCTTATCAATTACATCCGAAATCCCTTCAATCTGATCAATCGGTCTTTCCTGTAATACTCCTGTTATAATTTTCTTATAGTCTTCTTTTGAAATTTCTACTGACAGCTCATTTCTTCGTCTGTCATAAGTTTCCCCTGATTCATAAGTAATTTTATAACAATAGTTAAAGTTCAAATCTTCCATGCCTCCAATCAAAAATAGCTTCATGCCATCAAAATTTTTAACTAAAATAATGATAGCATGAAACCATTTTAGCGTAAAGCAACATTCCGAAGGTTTTATATAGCTTTCAGGCAATGACTTACTTTCTTGATACCTCATAATAAAAAACTATCTAACAAATCCTTACAATGCTTTGCTGCTTTTTCACACCATCGGTTCCCGAATCCCATAAGCAGTAAAAAAAGCACTGCCGCCCCGGATATTCCAAAGCAGCAGAGCTTTTCCTCTTACACAATCTGATTACTTCACTTAGAAGCTTCCAATCACATCGGCATTTAATCTCTTAATAATTTCCACAGCCAGCTTCACACCGTTTTCGTAATCTGCGTAGGCAGAGATTCCGTAGTGGGTGTGTGCATAACGAACCGGAACACCGATAACGATGGTGGGAACGCCCTGGCCTGACAGGTGAATGTTGGCGCCGTTGGTGCTTCCGCCAGAGCGAACCGCATCCTGTACCGGAATGCCAAGTTCCCCGGCAAGCGCCAGTGCATAGCGCTGATACCGCGGATTGGTGATCATGCGGGCATCCACGTGGCGAAGCATCGGTCCTTTTTTGATGGCCGTCTGAACCATGTAGGCTTCCACACAGGTATCGTCTGCAGGACAACCCTCAAACACAATGGCGATGTCCGGATGCACGGTACGACAGGTTACTTGAGAACCGCGGGTGCCGACCTCTTCCTGAGAACAGCATGCACCGACCACATCCACAGCCAGCTCTTCTCCCTGCAGCTCACGCAGAGTGCTGACAATGGAGGCACAGCCGAGACGGCAGTCGAAGCTTTTTCCCACCATCAAATCATGCTTTTCATCGTAGGTAAAGGTTACATCCGGCACAACCGGCTCGCCGATACGGATATGGAACTCATTTTCCGCTTCTTCCTTAGACACTGCGCCCACATCTACCGTAATGTTTTCGAATACCAGCGGAGCCTTGCGCTCTGCCTCCGTCATATAGTGAGGAGGCTTGCTGGCAACGATGCCGGGAATGTACTCGCCCAGCGCATTTCTTACCCATACCTTATGGGCAGGTACATTGCTGGTCACCCAGCCGCCCAGGGGGATAATGCGGAGGTTTCCGTCAGGACGGATTGCCTGTACCATGAAAGCAACCTCATCACTGTGTCCGTCCAGCTGTACCACCGGACGGTTTCCTTTGTTTTCTTTGCGGTAAATATAAAAATTGCGAAGACTGTCTTCTCTGAGTTCTCCCAGTCCTTCTGCATGCCTGCGGATCTGCGCCACCACATCATCCTCAAATCCCGGTGCGCCGTTGGCATTGGAAATATCCGCAATCAATTCCAGATTCTGTCTCTTATCCATTTTCATCGAGCCTCTCTTATTTTCTTAATACGTTATTATGAATTACCTTTTCTAAATCCACTTTCTTGAATTCTTCTGCAAAATCCACAATATAATCCGCACAGGTCTGCAGCATTTCCTGTCCCCATTCAACGGTTGCTTTCTTCGGATGGTCCGGTCCGATCCAGCCATTGTCGGTTACGTTTGGTGTGCTGCGAAGCACTTCCACTTCAACACCTTTGAATTTCACGGTACGGAAGCCCGTAGCCACCAGATTTTCATTTAAGTCCTTTAATTTCAGAGGCTCCTCTGTGAGCTCGCTGTAATCGATCAGGTCAGGATTCACGCCCATGATGCCGGCTGTCTCTTCTGCGCCGCCATGGCCGCCCTTCCATTCCGGTTTCATATCCCAGGTCATCAGCCACCAGTTCAGCATAACCACCAATGCTCCCTTTTTCTCAAAATCCAGGCCCACACGCTCGATGGTCTTAATGTTTCCGCCGTGGCCGTTTAATACCAGGATTTTACGTGCGCCATGGTTGTAAAGATTCTCAACAACCTTGTACAGCAGGTTATATAACAGCTCGGTTCCCAGGTTAATGGTTCCCGGATATGGCTCCAGGCACTCGCAGGCGCCGTATGGAATTGTCGGAGCAATCAGAACGTCACTTTTCTCTTCAATTAATTCAAGAAGACGATCCGGAATCAGGGTATCGGTTCCCAGCGGCATATGTCTTCCGTGGCATTCAATACTTCCGATGGATACGATCACCATATCGTTTTCTTCAAAATATTTCTGTGCTTTTGGCCATGTAATATTCGCTAATCTCATGTCTTTGTTCTCCTTTGTCTTTGCTTTTTTATTTCATAATCGTTTGGCACTCTGCCAAGCAATTATTTACTTTTTAAATGAGGATGTCCTAAAATAAGACACCCCCACTCATTTCTTAATTCAATTATTCGGCAACTTTAACCTGATCCAGCTTGTGGTATCCGATTGGGTCGACCACGAAGTTCTCTACCTTGTTGCTTGCGCCTACTAAGATACTGCTGTAGTAAAGAGGAGCGTTGTTGTTGATTTCTTTTAATTTTACTGCCAGATCTGCGTAGATCTTTTCTCTGGCTGCAGAATCTGTATTGGAACGTCCTTCCTCAACTAATTTGTCAACATCCGGATCTGCAAGGAAGGAACGGTTTCCTGCAGCTCCCTGCTGAGAGGAGTGCTCCAGAGAGTAATAGGTATAGTCAGCATCGATGGTAGATGTTACCCATCCCATGAATCCCATGTCAAAGTCTCCGGCAGATGTCTTGTCGATGAAGCTTCCGAATTCCATAACCTCTACTTCACAGTTAATTCCAACCTCTGCAAGCATAGCCTGGATTGCCTGACATGCCTCTGTACGTTCCTGGTTGTCGTTTACACAGATGCTTGTGTCAAATCCGTCTGCATAGCCGGCCTCTGCAAGAAGCTCTTTTGCTTTTTCAGGATCATATTCGTATGCTCCCGGGCTGCTGTAGCCGAATACTGCCGGTGCGATGATAGCATCTGCCGCCTGACCTGCACCGTTGATGATGGTATCTACCAGTAACTGACGGTCGATTGCCAGGTTGATTGCTTCACGAACACGGATATCATCAAAAGGTTTCTGTTTCATGTTCATGGTAACATAATAGCAGGACAGTGACGGAGCTTCCAGAAGCTGTAAGTCTGCATTGTCTGCAACTTTGTCTTTGTCATTTGCAATGATATCATAAGCCAGGTCGATTTCGCCTGTTTCCAGAGCGATGGTTCTCTGAGCTGCTTCCGGGATAACCTTCATCTGCAGGTACTTTGTTGCCGGAGCGCCTGCATAGTAATCGTCAAATGCTTCCAGCTTCACAGAGTCACCCTGTTTCCACTCAACAAATTTGTATGGGCCGGAACCAACCGGATGGGTCTTGAAGCCTTCTTCGTCAGCTTCCACAACTGCCTTCGGAACGATGGCGGCAAACGGTACTGCCAGGTTTCTAAGAGTCGGTGCGTATGGAGCATCGGTTGTTACGGTTACAGTGTAGTCATCATTTACTTCTACCGTATCAATAAAGTCGACTACGTAAGAAACTGCGGCAGAGTTGATGGCTCTTTCCAGAGAGAATTTAACGTCCTCTGCTGTCAGGTCAGAACCGTCATGGAACTTGATTCCCTGTCTGATCTTGAATACGTAGGTCTTATCATCGGTCTGCTCCCAGGATTCTGCAATCTGCGGCTCAACCTCATTGGTCTCAGGGTTAACGATGGTCAGAGTATCAAAAATATTGTTTGTTACCTGAACTGCCGGTGTTTCTTTTCCCTGATGCGGGTCCATGGAGGTTACGTCAGCGCCCTGTCCCCAGACAATCGTGTCTTTGTAGCCGCCTGCGCTCTCCTGTGTGCTTTCTTCCGTTGTTGCCACAGCGTCTTCCTTTGGTTTTGCAGCGCCATCATCCTTTTTTCCGCCGCCGCATGCTGTCATAGAAACTGCCATAGTAGCAGCCAGTAACAGCGCCAGTGCTTTTCTCACATGATTTTTCATAGCTCTCTCCTTTTCATTCTTTATTTACATAAAAGCCATTTTTCTGACTTTCGTGTACTTATTTATCAAACTCCCCGATTCGCATACAGGATACGAAATGTCCCGGCTCCACCTCTGTCAGATGGATATCCGGACTGCCGCACACCTCCGTCGCATAAGGACAGCGCTTTGCAAAACGGCATCCCGGCTCCGGGTCAATGGGGGAAGTAATCTCACCCTTCATCATAATTCGTTCCATCGGATAATCCGGGTCCGGAATGGGAATCGCTGACAAAAGTGCTTTTGTGTAGGGATGTACCGGATTCTTAAAGAGCATCTCTGTGGGTGCCATCTCCACCATCTGTCCCAGGTACATAACCATAATCTGGTTAGAAAAATGCTTTACAACCGATAGGTCATGGGTAATGAACATATAGGTCAGATCCAGCTCATCCTGCAAATCCTGCATCAGGTTCAGAATCTGTGCCTGAATGGACACGTCCAGAGCGGAAACCGGCTCATCGCATACGATGAATTTGGGCTTCAATGCCAGTGCACGGGCAATTCCGATACGCTGTCTTCTTCCGCCGTCCAGCTCATGGGGGTAGGAGTTGGTCAGACGCTCTGCCAGACCCACCAGATTCATCAGCTCATGGACTCTTTTCTGAAGTCCTTCCTTATCCTTCTTGTCGTAAATCTTCTGAATCAGCAGGGGCTCCATAATCGCCTCGCTGACAGTCATTCTCGGGTTCAGGGATGCGAAGGGATCCTGAAAGATAATCTGCATTTCCCTTCTTAATTCCTTCATCTTATTCTTATCATAGGAAAGAATGTCATTTCCATCAAAATATACTTTACCGGAGGTCGGCTCATGCAGTCTTAATATGGCTCTTCCCATGGTGGATTTTCCGCAGCCGGACTCTCCAACCACGCCTAATGTCTCTCCCGCGCGGATACTGAAGGATACATCGTCCACCGCGTGAAGGACACCTCCGGGAGTATTAAAATATTTCTTCAGGTGTTCCACCTTCAGCAGTTCTTTGTTCTGATTTTCCATATCAATGCTCCTTTACTTCCGTGGCTTCCGGCAAAATGCAGCGTACCATGTGCTCTCCGCCCACAGACTTCATCTCAGGCACCTTCTCCATACAGGCAGCGGTTGCATATTTACAGCGGTCTGCAAACTTACAGCCCTTGGCCAGATTGGTCGGGTCCGGCATCAGTCCGTCGATAGCCTGGAGACGCTCTACCTGCTCTACCAGGTTCGGGATGGATGCCATCAGTCCCTTGGTGTAGGGATGGCGGATATCCTTGTAAACCTCGCGGAGTGTACCGTATTCCACGATTTCCCCGGCATACATAATCGCCACATAATCACAGGTCTGTGCCACAACACCCAGGTCATGGGTAATCAGCAACATAGAGGTATTATCTCTCTTTTTCAGATTCTGAATCAGATCCAGCACTTGTGCCTGAATGGTAACATCCAGCGCTGTGGTCGGCTCATCGGCAATCAGAAGCTTCGGCTGGCATGCAAGAGCAATGGCGATGATTACACGCTGCTTCATACCGCCGGAAAACTGATGGGGATATTCTCTGCCGCGGGCTGCGGGGATACCGACCAGCTCCAGCATCTCATCCGCTTTTTTGACAGCCTCTTCCTTGGAAAGCTTATTATGCTGCAAAATAACCTCCATAATCTGGTCTCGAACGGTCATAACCGGATTCAGGGATGTCATTGGATCCTGGAAAATCATGGAAATCTGTTTTCCTCTGACCTTGCGCATCTCCTGAACACTTTTTTTCAGCAGATCCTCTCCGTCATAGAAAACCTCTCCGCCCTTGATTTTTCCCGGAGGATTGGGCACCAGCTGCATAATACCCTTTGCAAGGGTGGTCTTGCCTGCGCCGGTCTCTCCCACCAGTCCCAGTGTCTTGCCTGTATGAATCTGCAGGCTGACACCGTTTAATGCCTGTACCAGACCGTCATCGGTCTCATAGTGAATGACCAGGTCTTTTACATCTAATAAAATATCTGACATGTCTTCTTCCACCTTTCCGATTAATTCTTCAGTCTCGGGTCTAATGCATCACGCAGACCGTCACCCATGACATTCAGTGCAAGGATGGTCAGCATAATTGCAAGTCCCGGAATAACGGTGATGTGCCAGGAGCTTCGGATATAGCTTCTTGCTCCGGAAAGCATCGCGCCCCACTCCGGTGTCGGCGGCTGAATACCAAGTCCCAGGAATGACAGACCGGCGATGGAAAGAATCGCACCTGCCACGCCAAGGGTTACCTGTACTATAATCGGCGCCATGGAGTTCGGAAGGATGTATTTGAAAATAATACGGAAATCACTGGCACCCACAGCCTTTGCCGCTTCAATATAATCCTGTCCCTTAACGGTGAGAATCGGCGCGCGGACGGTTCTGGCAAAGGTCGGCACATAGGAAATACCGATGGCCAGCAGCACGTTCACCAGACTGGTTCCGAAAGCCGCTACGATGGCGATAGCCAGCAGCATGGAAGGAATTGCCAGAAAAACGTCCATGATACGCATGATAACGTTATCTAATTTGCCGCCGTAATAGCCGGCAATGGCTCCGAACAGACCTCCGACGATACAGGAGAGTGCAATGGATAGAGCTCCCATAAACAAAGAGGAGCGAATTGCCCAGAGAATACGCATCAGCATATCTCTTCCGAACTCATCCTGTCCGAAAATATGCGCCGCACTTGGCGGTGCAAGACGCTCTCTTAGGTTCTGCTTAATAACATAAGTCTCATAAATAGACGGATTCACCGCATCAATGATAATGGTGGCAATGGCAATGACAACCAGTGCTATCAAGAAAATCATTCCCGCAACCGCCAGCTTGTTTTTCTTAAAACGTCTCCAGGTCTCCTGCCATAAAGTACGCTGTTGGGAGGATGACTGGACTTTTTTTGCTTTACTCATCTGGATACTCCTCCTTATTTCTTCTTATACAGTGATTTGATTCTCGGGTCTACGAAGGCGTATATGATATCTACCGCCAGGTTGACGATGGAGAACATGACCGCCATGAAGATAACCGAGCCGAGAACCATCGGAATATCCTTTGACTTAATGGAATCGACCATCAGTCGTCCCAGTCCCGGCCAGGAGAATACGGTCTCTGTCAGCATGGCGCCGCCAAGCAGTGTACCAAACTGCAGACCGACTGCCGTAACGATGGGAATCAGAGCGTTTTTCAGCATATGACGGAAGGTGATGGTACGCTCGGATACACCCTTTGCTTTCGCCGTATCTATGTAATCCTGATGAATAACCTCCAGCATGGACGAACGGGTCATACGGGTAATGGTTGCCGCACAGCCGGTTCCAAGGGTCAGTGCCGGAAGCACCAGGCTCTTAAGCAGTTCGACTCCACCCTCTCCCATACCCTGAGAAGGCAGCCAGCCAAGATTCAGAGCAAAAACAATAACCACCAGAAGACCAAACCAGAAGTTCGGCATGGAAACACCGATCAGCGAGAGCACCATCGACACATTATCCACAGCGGAATACTGCTTCTTCGCCGAAATGATGCCTGCGGGGATACCGATTATCAGGGCCACCAGAATACCGGCCACCGCCAGTACTGCCGTATTTGGGAAACGCTCCATAACCTGATCCCATACACTTAAGTCATTCTTATAGGATGTTCCCAGGTCTCCCTGTACCATGTTGACAACGTATCTGCCGTAACGGACAACCAGCGGGTCATTGAGTCCCAGCTCTTCTCTCTTCATCTCCAGGGCTTCCGCAGATGCCTGATCTCCGAGAATCATTGCAGCCGGATCACCCGGTGACAAATTCAGGATGAAAAATACGATGAATGTAACACCCAGGAGCACTGGGATCATCATCAGTAGTCTCTTCAAGATATATTTGTACATCTTTTGTTCCTCCTCTTGTAAATTTTGTAAATTCTTGTGAAAATGTTCCAATGGCAAAACACATATGTCCTGCCCTGGAAAACATTTTTCTAAAAAAAAATGGCACATTCACCCTATCTGCGCCATTGCTTTAAATCATTATAGTAACATATCCGGATTTTGTCAATCTTTTTATGTAATTATTTTCATTTTAATTGTATTGTCAACAATCCCGTTTACACCTTGGCATATTTGTGCTATAATGCGGTTACTAGAAATACACATTTTGAACAAATTGCATAGGAGGCATTTATGAGAGAAATTGGCGGATATTTTCCTTACATTGAAGAACCAGACAACAAAAATCACTATCTTGATGGGCTCTGTCCGCCGGAAGGCGATCTGCGTTTCCTGATGTCCGGACGCTGTGCCAACTATCTGGCACTGGAGGATTTCAAAAAACAACAGCCCCATCCGGTAGCGTATGTCCCCCTTTATACCTGCGAAACTGTCATTGACCCCTTCGTCAAGGCAGGCTATGAGCTTATTTTCTATGATTTCACCAAAGATATGATACCGATTTTCGATGAATCGGTGCTGGATAAGATTCATCTGATATCCATCTGCGGTTATTACGGCTTCTCCGGCTATGACCGGGAATTTCTGAAGAAATGTGAGGAGCGCGGCATCTGTATCCTCGAGGACACTACCCACTCCATTTTCTCCGCGGACGGTATTTACGAGGGATGCACCTACGTTGTGGGAAGCATGCGCAAGTGGCTGGGCGTTTCCTGCGGCGGCTTTGCCATCAAGAAAACCGGCAGCTTCACTCCGTTGATTCTTCCTCCCCACGAGGTCCATCTGAACATGCGCCGTCAGGGCCTGGCGGTAAAGACCGATGCCTTCCGTCATCCGGACACCGTGGCTGCCTCCGTATCCGAGGACGCCTCCAGACTTCTCTGGGATGCCGAGCTGCTTCTGCGTAAGGTTTACGATATCTACGGCTCCGATTCCGAATCAGTGGACATTATCGAATATTATGATTTTGACGCTCTCAAAAGGCAGCGCCGGGAGAACTATCGCTATATGCTGGAGCACTGTCCGAAATCCGATGCCTACACCATTGTATTCCCTTACCTGGACGATGCCACCGTACCAAGCCACTTCACCCTCTACGCCGCAGACCGCGGAAAATTTAAGGAATACCTGAGCCAAAACGGCATCCACGCCACCTCCTACTGGCCGGTGGGTCCCTATATCAATCTGGAAGGACATACGGACTGTGCCTATATTTATGACCATGTGATCTCCATCCCCTGCGACCAGAGATATACCGCCGAGGACATGGCATATATCTGCCGGGTGCTTAAGGACTTTTAACACCGCAGGATATTGATCTTCCGCATTTAACTCAAAAAGGACACCGCCGCTTTTTTTAAGTGGCCGTGTCCTTTTTTTAAAGTGTCTCCTTCAGAAGTCTCCTTCTCGATTCGATTTTATATATCCGCTCTCCGGTCTGTACATAGTGATTTCTCAGGCACAGTACCGCGCCCTCCAAATCAATGCCGCAGAGCTTCTCCAGCAGAAACTTATGAGACTCATAATTATCCCTGCGCCGGTAATTGCCGAAGATTTCCTCCGCCGTCTCTCCCTCACGCAGCTCAAAGGTATCATTGACCTTCAAAAACATGGCGCCATTTAACGGGCTTAAGCTCTCCCACATCCGTACCAGACGCTTCATATTCCCCGCGCTGACGATTTCTCTGTGAAACAGCTCATCCATCTGCACCATATACAGAAGATTCTTATCCTTCTGGGCGCGCTCCATCCCCTCCAGATAGCTTCTCATGGTTAAAAGGCTGGTATCCGGCAACCTTCCCCCCGCCTGGCGAAGAGCCATGATTTCCAGATTGCCCCGCAGAAAGAATATCTCATAGGCATCCTCCATAGACAGATTCGTCACGCGGCAACCCTTATTGGATTCGTAGGTCACCAGACCCTCAAATTCCAGAATTTTCAATGCCTCCCGCACCGGTCCCCTGCTGACCTCCATACATTTTGCAACATCACTCTCAATAATCCTGCTGTCTGCCTGTAGCTCGCCGTTTATGATTTTTGTCCGCAGCATATCTGCAACCTTCTCCGACAGTATCTTTTTTTCGCCATTTTTCATATATTTATCTCCTGTCCTTGTAATGAGGACTAATGTCCTCCGTATATTACAACCTTTTTGTTGTTCTGTCAATGTTTCCTTTTGAAAATGCAAAAAATAAAATTCCTGCTTCCTTTCAATTAATTGATCATAACATAAATAACTTTTCATCAGAAGAACACCTGCCAGGGCTCCTTGTGTTTTTTTTAATATTCGTATTGCTATTTACTTTCTTTTTCTTGTGATCCATAAAAATGTGCTGGTAAAAATAATCCCCTTCACAATTGATGTTGAAGAAAGTGCCCACCAGATTCCGTTCAGCCCCATAATACCTCCCAGAAGGATTGCCAGTGGAATTCTTGCACTGGTAAACGCAATACTGATAATACTGCAGAGTCTGGTCCTGCCAAGTCCGGATAAAGCACCTACTGTCGTCAGCTCTACACACATAAATGCTTCACTGAAACCAATGATAACCAGATATCCCATTGCAGTTGCAATTGCTTTCGGTTCGTGGAAAAAGATTTCCACAATTGGTTTTGGAAAACATATAAATATAACAGAAATCAATACTCCCCATATTCCCACAGTCCATAATGATGCCTTATAGCCTTTTCTGACACGGTCATTTTTGCCTGCACCATAGTTCTGTGCAATAAAAGCATTTAATGCTGCCCCATATCCGTTGATTAGGTGGTCAGACCCCGATAGTTTGTACTTTTTTATAAATTTTATATCTTCTTTATTTCCACAGGCATTGTGATCTTCAAACTACAATTTTCTCACAATCCCCATGGACAACATTTGAGTCACCTGATTATCCGCATAATCTTTTGACAATTCATCGGCAATTGCTTTTATCTCATAATATATTTTGTTTGCCTCGCTTATATTATCAAGGCTGTCCATATAAAGCCATTTCTCAAACAATATGAAAGAGTAATACTCCATCAATTCAAGTTTATTTTCCGGGAACTTTCTTATCCACTTTTTGAACAAAGGGATTAATTCTTCATCGATCGGTCTCGGAAAATCAAGCCAAGTAACATAATTCCACGAAACCAGATACGAATAACCAAGCACAACTTTCCCCTCGTTCGGAAAAGCTTCATAAATCTCTTTCAGTTTGTTTTCCGTCGAAAGAAGAATCTCTGATTTGTTAGAATCAAATACGGCAGGAGGATCATAAATAGTGTGTTCATTTGCCTCAAGAATTGCAAGTGCATTCGCCACATCAGCATTATGTGTTTCGTCAAAAATTCGCTCCATATCTTTCAGTAATTTGCGTCTTCTTCCCGGAACTTGGTTCTCTCTATAAATATCATACAAGGCATCCGCTGCCCCTGCTATAGCTTTCAGAATATCTTCATCATTAGCAAACCTCTGCTGAAACTTCATCATCTGTTTCCAACAATTAGCTGCGGAACGATAATCATTTCTACGCAGCCAAAGCAGCATTAACCTAGCATAATTTTCTGTACACCAAGTTGCAATATAACCATTTTCTGCAATTTTATCAGCAATTTGATTATACTTATCCATTAAATTGGCAGTCTGTTGTGTTAATTCTGCATTATGAACACCGATAAAAAATGCATCCCACACCTCTTCTATACATTCACATACCACATCATTGTCCAGTCTATCTGTAATATAATCAGCACTTCTCAATCCGAGTGTATACAATCGATCCAGTTCACCTCTGTCGGTCAATACGATGCCTATATCCTTCCAGACCTCCATTTCATAGGCACAAATAATCTCTGGCGCTTGAGATACACACAGGTTGTCTGCAATTTGCTCAAAATTATTCAAGTTCTTTGCTGCAAGAATAACAAAAATCCATTGTCCGAATCTGTCACGCTCATCCTCTAACGGAGCGAACTCCATTTCCATATATGATTTTTTGTCTGGAAAATCTTCTATTGCGTGCAGCAAGAACATATCAAACTCTGTGACTGTTCCCAATCTTGCGGCTTGAGAAAATCCAATCCACTCATACTTCGGAATATAATAATCCACAAGAAATTCTTTTATAATGTCAGGGTACTCTGGGTCGATTATAGTAAGAAGCTTTGGGCATCCTTTTTCATCAAGTCTTAAATATTTTGGATCATTAGCACGTCTTAGTATTTCTTCCTGAATCTCCTCCAGTGTAGAAACCTCATCCATTTCATAATCATGCGCATATTCCTGATAAACAAACAAATCCGAAAAATCCGTCTGCTTCTTTCCGGGACGTTGACTTGCATTGATATACTGCTGAAGATTTTGTGCCGCCTGTTGATAAATTCCTTGGTCATCATCCAGGCATACTAAAACCGATGCTGAAGCTAATGCAAGCAATTTAACATAATCCATCAGCAAGTTTGAATGATTATCGAGGCACAACAGCCACCTGTCCTCTTCTCTCTTTAAGAAAGCCGCCAACATCTCATCAAGGCTGGTGACACTGATGCATCCATCCTTATAAATCCACAGTTCAGTGTATACAGCTACAAACAGTGGTCTATCACACTCTTCTTTCAACGCAGTCTTAAAATTGCTATATATTTGATCCGCAGTATCCGGCAGTACAGAGGAGTATTTTACTTTTGTGTCATCATCTGCCACATTATTTAAATATGCCTCAAGATACACATTTATAAATTCTAATTCTTCCTCTTCTGAAAGTTCAGAAATGACTAAAGGCGAAAGGGTAGTTTTATTGTTATACGAACACTCCTGAAACCAAAGCCTCGTTTGCATATCCATTTTTCCAACAATTCGGTCATACCAGTTGTTTTCATTATTCTGATATCTTCTGTCAACAAAAAGAAGACGGAGTTTAAATCTACTGTATTCAAAGCGCTCGAACAACGTAGTCACAATAGTAGCACACTTATCTTCATTGCCTAACACATAATCAATTACAATGACCGTATCAGAAAATGGTTTAAATTCTCTGTATCTTTCAACGTCAACATCCGTCTTGGCAAAAAAGCCAAACCAATTATTGGAAAGCTGCTTGAGCCATTGATATACTAACCGACTCTTCCCAATGCCTCCCTTTCCTACTAGCGACCACCACAGCACTTCTTTATCTGCTGAACAAAAATTATTTAACTCAACCAGTTCTTTTTCTCTTCCTACAAATTTGCAGAACTCATTTAAATAATGCAGACGATATGATGCTGTAAATGACTTTCTGGTTTTTACATATGGGTTTACTCTAATAATTCCTGAATCTCTATACCGTGTGCGAATCCGATAATTTGCCATGTCTTCAACGGCATTAGATAAATCACTGTATTCCATTCCATAGCAAACCGGTATCACATTAGGTCCTAAATCTGACAAATCATCTCCTGCTTTATGCAGATAAAAATATGGAATATTTAAGTGAAGCTGCTTCGAAGCAAATGACATAAACTCCTTCAGATTTGGATCATCCACGGTTGTTCCACAGCCAAGTATAACCAATGTGCACGTACTGATAAGGTTCTGGATAAACTGTGCGCCCTGATTCGCCAAGACATCTTCGTACTGTTTTTGATCAGCAACTATATCGTCCATATTTGTGGCAGCATCATAAATACCATGAAGGTGAATTACACTCATTTCTGCCTGCCCGCTCAACATCTGAACTATTTTTCCCGGCATATTATATGTATAATAACCCAGACCGGTAACTTCCTCCAGAAGCTTATCATAGTTCGTTGTCGCAAAATAATCCCCGCAGCGCACAAATAAAGCAAGGGCATTCGCCAACTTTTTATTCTGTACTCTGAGACTGCCAATTGTAGAGTCCATATAAGCCGTATAGTTTCCATTTTTTCTCAATGCTTCTATCAAAAAGCTTGCTGCGTCAATCAGTTCGGATGCACTATAAGAACCGAATCTTCTATCCAATTCCTCCGCTTCGACATCAGAAAGATAAGCTTTGCCTTCCTTAAGCCAACCAACCCACCCTTTTGCATGATCACCAAGTGAAACAGACAAACCTGCACCACAAAGGAATGTAATAGGTCTCCCTTGAGAAAGAGCACTTTCAAATTTGGGATAATCCGATATTTTCATAAACTATTCTGCGAGTTTCGTTTGCACACATATGCAATGCGCAGTAATACCTCGCGACCTCCCTTCTCACAATATTTATGTACAGAACTTATTTTATCGAAGTCTGACTCCTTTTATGTCAAGGCTGTTGACTTGGATGACTACCGCACAGCTTGTGCGGTGAATAAATCATTTTTAACTTTATACTTTTTTAAGAAAGTTTATAGGATTTTGGGTTACCCTGTCATCGTAAAGAACAATCTATTCTATCATTTCAACATGAACATTCTTAATCGTTTCATTTTTGGTATCGTAATCGTCAACATCTCTCTTTGTGAACTTCCAGAAATTTTACAACTAAATCCAGCCTATATCCATTCATCGGCATTCCGAATCAAGTCAATGATTTCATCCAATGAACGCTCGCTTTCCACGTATGCATCATACAACGCCTGTTTTGCCCTCTCGATTTTCCGTTCCGGATGTCGTTCATCCAGCAGTGTGGAAAGCTCCTCAGCAAGAACACTGTATTCCTTATGCTTTTTAATTACTTTTTCCTGAAGTCTTTCTATTTTTCTGTCCAGAGCTTCTATATGTTTCCTTTCTTCCTGCTCCTGTTTTTCCATGTCATTCTTCCTCTCTACTGTCGGTATCCGTTTTTCCTTGTATAAAACTGAGGATCTCCTCATAACTTTTTTCGCTTCCTGCAATAGCTTTTAAAATTTCTTCATTCAAAATCGCTTTTTTCTTTTTATGCAGGTCTTCCAGTTCCGCTGTCAGGCGGTCATACTGTTCACGGTTCCGGCTGATTGCCTTCTCTGTTTTTGCTATTTTCTGTTCAAGTGTTTCCCTGTTCATGTTTCTTGCCATCACTGTACTCCCTTCAAGATTTTGCTGATATTTTCTGCACGGTATTTCACATGATTCCAATCCATGCCAAAAGCACTTAAGATCACTTTCTGTGTTTTGGTTACTGCATGATCAAGCCGGTACACCTTATCCAGTTGGCGTGTCATCTCGATCTTTTCCAGTTCCCTGATTGCTGCCGGAACTGTAAGATAATTCGGTTTTTTTGCCAGTTCTTTTGCCTTCTCCTTTAAAGCTGTATATATCCTGCACCGGATGATCAGTGCAAGAAAACCAATGAATATCTTATTTGATGCCGCCTCTTCTGATGCCACTCTCAGACAATGGTTTCCAAGATAAAATTTATCTGCCCAGAATACTTTTTCCGATACATCCCTGCTCTTGTAAAGGTTTATCGCATCCTTTGCATCCATCTTTTCGGATGAGATGATAGCAATAGTTAGATGGTCAGACCCTCAGTACATAACACATAATTTTCTGATTCCATACACATCTTCTCCATCACTATAAAAGTGCTTTTATCTTCTCTTCATACCGTCTCCGATAATAGTCCATCGCCCTATACTCAATAACATCCTTCATCTGCTCTGCCAGCACTGGCTCCTTCACAATCTCTTCCATTTCATTCCTCAATGCCAACGCCGCGCCATCCTTTTTCACAAAGAATTCTTCCCCAGATTTTAACAGAAAGTGTACCGGCATTTTCATTATCTTTTGGATATGGTTCTTATCCGAAATCTTGCGATATTCTTCATATGTAATCTCTTTCTCCAAATCCTTCCAGTTTATTCCTGTAGAGAAGAAGTCTTTCCAGCTTGCCAGAAGTTCCGCCTCTGACACCTCCATTCTCACATTCCCATGGTTATAAAAAGCCATCAGTACCGGCATTTTATACACCTTGCTCATGTTGGTGTTTTCCAGCAGATTTATAAAGTCTTTTCCGATTCCCTGGCTGAATCTTTTCTGCTCATCTGTGAGTTCATCCAATTCTTCCAGGTAATTCAGATACTTTTTAAACGGATTCTCATTCGAATGTGTGACCGCCATCTGATAAACATCATCATCCATATAAGTAAACAAATCCATTCTGGTTGGTTGTTTGCCAAGCAATTCTTTGATCCGGAAATACTCGTTTCTGATCTGTTCTTTGATTGTCAGCTGTTTCTTATCCATTTCCGCAAACAGATCAATCAATCTCATATCAAAATCAACGATGCATTCATCTGGATAGTCCGTTTTGTCTGCCGGATAATATGTTTCTTTTCCTGTTTTATTTTTCCCTGTCAGCAAATACCTGACTCTTCCCGCTTTTTCATAATTGCCGATAAAGTCCAGAACATTGAGATATTCTTTTCCCTTATTTCTGCGCAATCCTCTTCCAAGCTGCTGTAGAAATACAACCGGGGATTCTGTCGGACGCAGGAACATTACCATATCGACTGATGGAATATCTACGCCTTCGTTGAACATATCCACTGAAAAGATAACTTTAATTTCTCCGCTTTTCAGTTTCGCAATCGCTTCTGCTCTGTCCATAGAAAACTCGCCATCTGCGTTGCTATAAACTGCTGCCGACGGAATTCCTCTTTTACCGAATTCTTTTGCCATTTCTTCTGCATGTTTTCTGGAACAGCAGAATCCTAATGCCTGACTGGAACCATATTTGCAGTAATATTTGTAAATCAACTCATGCCTGTAAGCATTCCCGATATAAGTTCTGTTCAGTTCTTCTTCCGCATATTTTCCCTTAACTATATGTAGCTTTGTGTAGTCAGTCTCATCATAAATTCCATAGTAATGAAACGGAACCAGCATTCCCTTATTGATTCCGTCTTTCAGTGAAATCTCATACGGCACATTATAATCGCAGATTTCATATATATTTTTGCCGTCCATTCTCTCAGGCGTTGCCGTCAGTCCAAGGAGAAACTGCGGTCTGAAATATTCTACAATTCTTCGATATTGGTCATTGACTGCATGATGAAATTCATCAATCACCACGTAATCGAAGTAATCCGGAACGAAATATTTTTCATTTAAATATTCCGGTTTCCCAAGGCTTGCTACCGAGGCAAATATAAGCGGTTTATCTGTACATTTCTCTTCTCCCATAAAAAATCCATAGTCTTTGGAATTTCTTACGTTCTGAAAAGAAACTGCTGCCTGTTTCAGAATCTCTTCCCTATGTGCAACAAACAACACTTTCTCATATTTTTTTGAATCAAAGGCAGCCAAAAATGTTTTCCCGATGCCCGTTGCAGCCTGAATGAGTGCTTTCTGTGCTCCTTCTGCTCTTGTATCCTCCAACGCGCACAATGCCTCGATCTGTGCTCCTCTTGGTTCATATAAAGATTTTATTTTCGTATCATTTGTTTCCGACTCTGTAAAGTCATATCTGTCAAGGTCTTTTGCCACCGCCGGACGATGCCAGTTCTGGGAGTAACGTTTTAATTCTTTGTCATCAATGATAATGGAATGATTCACAAATAAATCTTCAAATGTACGAAAGAACTCTTTGTAGTTTTCCGGGTCTTTCTGACTGCTGAACCGATAATTCCATTCTATTCCTGAGGTCAGCGCACTTCTGGAAATATTGGAAGAGCCGATGTAAAGTTCACTGTAATCTGTATAATGGAAAATGTAAGACTTTGGATGAAAAGAACGTCCTTTTTCACAATAAAATCTAAGATCAACTCTATCACCAAGTTTTCTTTTGATCAGATATAGTGCTGATGGCTGTGTAATTCCAAGGTAGTTTCCTGTCAGGATTCGGATTTTGGCTCCACGTTTCAAAGTATGTTCCAGTTCTTTCAGCAGCATTCTCACTCCGGATTCCATAAGAAAAGAAACAATGATATCAACGCTTTCCGCTTTTTTCATACTCCGGATCAGCTGATAATATAGCTGTCTTCTTTTATCCGGTCCGCCGGTCATTGCATCTGTGGAATATTCGTTTTCATACCCGATGTTTACTTTTTCTGCAGAAGTAAATTCAGCCATTTTTCCTCACCTCTTCCCGGTCGGACATCTCCTGTAATCCAATGTTCTTCTATTTTAAGGCCATGCATGTCATGTATGAAATCTTTAAATGTATCTGTTGTAAAATCGGTAAAATATCTTCCGTTTCGTTCACCTTCAAATTCTCCGTATTTGAAAGAGGTATAAATCCATCCTTCCAATTTCAATGCTGCATACATATTTTTCAAAACTTCACGCAGTTGTTTTTTGGGCAAATGGAGAATAGATGCACAAGCCCATATGCCATCATATTTTTCTTTTTCATCCAATTCTTGAAACAGTATCTGCCTAACTTTGATTCCTGTATATTCACTTGCAATCCGGCATAATTGTTCTGAACCGTCAATTGCATCTATTTGATATCCACGACTCAGAAAATACTTTGTATCTCTACCTGCACCGCAGCCAAAGTCGAGAATATACGCATCTGGGTTAAGTTTCTCCAGAAATTTATCTTGCACTTCTGTAAACTTTACCGAAACAGTCCCAGAGGCAAAAGACTGCGCATTTTCGTTGTAATATTTTAATGTTTTATCTATATCTGCCATATATTCACTCACCAAATGCCATCCGGCACTGATTTCACTCCTGTTTTATCTGCAAAATACCTGTTTTGTTTCTTATGCCTTAATTTTTCTGATAAATCTAACTTCTTTGTGACATATTATACAATTTTTCGACATAAACAGCAACAATTTTCGTCAGACATTTTTTGTTATATTCACTTATCTATAATGCGCAAAAACTGTTGCATATTTCTTTTTTGACATCTTTTCTCTTTCAACAACTTCCATATAAAAAAGAAAGCCAGACTGCACATAGGTTTCTTCCCCTACATACAGTCTGGTTCTCTGATTCCATCATTCATTTCTGGTAATAAGTCAATAAAGCAGACATTCAATTACTCTTCCGCATCCATCTCCGCCTTAATCTCATCCTCGCAGTCTGCCATTGCCTGTAATGTCATAGTCAGCAGCTTCTGTAATTCCCAGCCGAGCTGGTCAGCGCCGCGTTCAATAACTTCTCTGGAGCATCCTGCTGCGAAGCCTTTGCTCTTATATTTCTTCTTGAGGGATTTGAGTTCCATGTCTTTTGTGCTTTTGGATGGTCTCATAAGTGCTGCTGCCCAGATAAGTCCTGTAAGTTCGTCATATCTGAATTGTCAGGCGGATAAAATCATCTGCTTTACTGCTTGTTTATAACTGAATAACTGCTCTGCAGTTTATCTGTCAATCTGAATCTGGCATACTTCCATTGCTTTCAATGCATTCTCATGACTTTCCGGTGTTACGCCTGCGCAGCATTTAGCGTCTACAATAATCGGAACTTCCGGGAGTGATGCTTTAACCAGAAGTGCATTGGAAATAACACAGATGTCTGTGCATAAACCTACGAATGTGATACTTTCGATTTCATTATCCTCATTCATTGCCACCAGTTCTCCTGCAAGATCTGTGGAACCAAAGGTTTCTTTGTCAATGGGTTCTGTTTTTCTGAGTGCATCTAATTCGCTTCTGATCTGCCATCCTTCGGTGTCACGGATACAGTGCGGTACAGGAAGCTTCTTTCCTTCCTGGGTGTCGAGATAGTAAGTTTCATGAGTGTCTCTGGTAAAAAGAACAACTCCATCAAAGTTTTCGATTTTCTCTTTTACACCAGGTACAATGGCAACTGCCTCTTTTGTTCCAAGAGCTCCGTCGATGAAATCATTCTGCATGTCTACGACTACTAATACTTTCTGCATATTTCCTTCCCTTTCGTTCTTTCTGCACATTTTTTCAGATAATCCCATAAAATCTCTGGAAACGTGTGCTGTTATTATTTGTTATTACTATACAACGACAAAGTGTTTTTGTACAGGCAAAAGTGCCCTTTTACTATAGCAATTCCATAAAATATCAATCCTCTATTTTTCAGTATATTTTTCAAATCTGTACTTCTGTTTAATGTCCGGATATTTGTCTCTGTCTACTTCACTCATGAACATATCATAGGGTCTGGCGCAGATTTTGAAAGGTGCGTAGAGCGCCTGGTAAATCATCAGTTTTTCACCATTTTCTGTGTGATGGGCTACTGCCAGGACTTTATAGAGATATTCGGAAGTATCCGGAGATACCCATTCTCTTTTGAAATGCTGCACAATGTCGCCTGCATGGATATCGTGTTCCGGTGGTTCCGATGTGTTTTCATTTTCTGCGCTGTCAGGTTCTTCTGGTTCTGTGTTGAGTTCCATATATTCTTCTTTATCAAGGGAAACCGGGATTCCGGAGCGACCATTGATGTGGACGCCGCCATACCAGGTGCCTGTGACCTCGCAAATATCACCTACTTCGTATTCCATGCTACAGTCATTATTTTTCTTTATGATTCTGATCTTTACCATTTTTTATTTTTCCTTTTATCTCTTATAATAAATACATTCACATTTTTTATTTCCAGTTCTTCCATATCTCCGGCTGATATCCCACTGTCGCCTGCTTTCCAGAGAATTGTTGTTCCTGTTCATTTTAAATTTCCATCTATTTCACAGTTTTTTCAAATTCTCACCACATATTTCTCACATTTCCTGGTTATATTATTACTTGTACAGAGCAAAGAGTAATTGCAAATAAAACTTTTTCTTTTTCATACTTTTGCCGGGAATCCATAAGATTCCCGGCCTCCTTCTTTTATTCCGCTATTTTTTATCCCATTAAATTTTCTTTTTGATATGGTTATAGATATTCAGTCCTTTTGTCTGTCCGTATTTGGAAATGATAGATCTGTAAATCTGCTGTTTTCTGTTTTTGTCTTCTGCGTTTTTTTCCACAGTTGTTGAAACATAATTTACCACTTCCTTTGGCATGCCTGCCTTGTCGAGAACCAATACCAGTTCCTGCTGTAATTTCTTTGTTCCGGCATTCATGTCAATTATCTTTTGTTTTGGCTTTTTTGTATTCTGATTCTCTGATTGTTTGGCAGACTGCTTTTCAGGTTGTTCATTCAACTGTTTTTCTGTTTTTTGACCGGATTGTTCGATCATCTGTCCGTCTTTTTCTTTGACGGTCTGTTTTTTTACCTGTTTCCTTGTATGCACCTGTTTTCCGGAAATCTTCTCGTTTCTGGAGACTTTCACATCTTTTTCTGTTTTCCAGAACTCTATAATATGGTCAAAGCCTGTATCTTTGCTGATTACAACAATTTTGCATTCTTCATCCTGACCTGTGCATTCTTTTCCTATCAGATATCCCAGATAAGATCCCAGATGCATATCTGCTGACTGATTTCCTGTCGGTACTTTATGTGTGACCAGCTTTGCTTCTCCGTGATCATTGATAATATCAAGATCTATTTTTCTGCTGTTATCTGTATAAAAAAGATGGATAATATCTGTTTCCCTTAATTTACCACATCCTTTAAAGCCTTCACTTCCTACATTTTCATAATCAATTAAATAATAAGTTTTGATAATCTTCACCCTTTCCTTATTTTTCTCTGCTGCACAATGCTCTGTCATTTTTCAGACAAATAATTCTTTCTTATTTTAACATGCATCTTTTATCAGCACAACCACATAGTGGCAGCTCTCCTGATTAGTATTTCCTGGTTGTCTTTCCTGCCTGTTCCAGTCAGACAGAATATTATCATATCTACGAATAGTATTCCCATATTGCCACCATAATAAATTTACATACCTTTTGTGAAAAATGACGGTTTTTTCATCAAATTTGAGTTGATAAATCTTTAACAAATTTCAAAAAAACGCAAAAATCCTGTTGATTTTAAGCGTTAAATATGTATAATAGTAAAAGAGAAGCGATACCCATTCGCTTTTATGGTAAGGTATCTTAAGCCTGTTTAAACAGGCGCTTTCATTAACGAAGAAAAGAGGTTAAACGTAAGATGGCAAAAATCGATTTAAGCAAGTATGGTATTACCGGAACTACAGAAATTGTCTACAACCCTTCTTATGAAGTATTATTTGAAGAAGAAACCAAACCGGAACTGGAAGGCTTTGAAAAAGGTCAGGTCAGCGAACTTGGTGCAGTTAACGTTATGACAGGTATCTACACAGGACGTTCTCCTAAAGATAAATATATCGTTATGGATGAGAACTCCAAAGATACAGTATGGTGGACAACTGACGAATACAAAAACGATAACCATCCTGCAACTCAGGAAGCATGGAATGCAGTAAAAGAAATCGCTAAAAAAGAGCTCTCCAACAAGAGACTTTTCGTAGTAGATGCATTCTGCGGTGCTAACAAAGATACTCGTATGGCTATCCGTTTCATCGTTGAAGTTGCTTGGCAGGCACATTTCGTAACAAATATGTTCATCCAGCCAACAGCTGAAGAACTTGAAAACTTCGAGCCAGATTTCGTTGTATACAACGCTTCCAAAGCTAAAGTTGAAAACTATAAAGAATTAGGCCTTAACTCTGAAACAGCTGTAATGTTCAACATCACAACTAAAGAGCAGGTTATCGTAAACACATGGTACGGCGGAGAAATGAAGAAAGGTATGTTCTCTATGATGAACTACTTCCTTCCACTGAAAGGCATGGCTTCCATGCACTGCTCTGCAAACACAGATATGAATGGCGAAAACACAGCTATCTTCTTCGGTCTTTCCGGAACAGGTAAAACAACTCTTTCCACAGACCCGAAACGTCTCCTGATCGGTGATGACGAGCATGGCTGGGATGACAACGGCGTATTCAACTTCGAAGGCGGATGCTACGCTAAAGTTATCAACCTTGACAAAGAATCTGAGCCGGACATCTACAATGCAATCAAACGTAACGCTCTTCTTGAGAACGTAACACTTGATGCTGAAGGCAAGATTGATTTCGCAGATAAGAGTGTAACAGAGAATACTCGTGTATCTTATCCGATCAACCACATTAAAAACATCGTTCGCCCGATTTCTTCTGCACCGGCAGCTAAGAACGTAATCTTCCTGTCCGCAGATGCTTTCGGAGTACTTCCTCCAGTATCTATCCTGACAGAAGCTCAGACTCAGTACTATTTCCTGTCTGGATTCACAGCTAAACTTGCTGGTACAGAGCGTGGAATCACAGAGCCTACACCTACATTCTCTGCTTGCTTCGGACAGGCATTCCTTGAACTGCATCCGACAAAATACGCAGAAGAACTTGTTAAGAAAATGGAAAAGAGCGGAGCAAAAGCTTACCTGGTTAACACAGGATGGAACGGAACAGGAAAACGTATCTCCATCAAAGATACTCGTGGTATCATCGATGCAATCCTTAACGGAGATATCCTTAACGTTCCTACTAAGAAGATCCCATTCTTCGATTTCGAAGTTCCTACAGAGCTTAACGGCGTAGACACAGGTATCCTTGATCCTCGTGACACATATGCTGACGCTTCTGAATGGGAAGTAAAAGCGAAAGATCTTGCCGGAAGATTCATCAAGAACTTTGCTAAATACGAAGGAAACGCTGCTGGTAAAGCACTTGTTGCAGCTGGTCCTCAGTTATAATTTAAATTGTCCAGATGATTATGAAAGGGATGCGAATCATTCGCATCCCTTTTGTTTTTTACTTTTTCACGGATTTTCTTCTCTTCTTCTTCTCTTCATAAAGAGCCTTATCTGCATCCTTAAATGACTCGGAGATTATCAGATCGCCACCGCAACGGATCACATGATATCCTACTGACAGTTCCACATAATATGGCTTTTCTGATTTCATATTAAATGCAAGATTTTCCTCCTGGATCCGTTCTCTGAGCTTCTGCCCATCCTGCGCATTTCCAGGAAACATTGCGCAGAATTCGTCTCCACCTATTCTTCCGGTGATACTCTGTTTTCCTGCTGCTGATTTCAACACCTCCGCACATCGCCTGATGGCAAAATCCCCTTCTATATGTCCAAAGCAGTCATTAATCTCTTTCAGGTGATCCAGATCTGCAAAAAGAATTACAACCTCTTTCCCCTCGTACTCCCGGTTCATCTGTACCGCTTTTTCCATAAACCCTCTTCTGTTCAGACATCCGGTCAGGGCGTCTGATTCAGAAAGGAAATTCAAAACTTCATTCTTCTCCTCAATCTCTCTGACAAGGGTCTCCAGCTTCTGCTGCATCTTTTTCTGCTCTCTGGACATCTGATACATACGAAGCATATTTCCGATCTGTCTGCTGATCAGATAAAACAATGACAGATTTGCAGGATCAATTTCTGTCACCAGAATCCCATATTGCATTTCTCCTGAAAAAAGGCAAAGAACGGTTGCAACATAATTACTGCCATCCTTCTTGTTACATTCAATCTTTCTATCAGCGGAAACCCCACTGAAAACTTCCGGACGTTCTCCCTCTTTATAAGCTATGACCTCACCGCCAATCTGACGCGCAACCAAATACATTTTCTCCGGACATTTCCATTCCTCATTCCTATAATGGGCTACAGGTTCCTCAAAAATATAAAGATAGGAAGCCTTGGCATTTAATGCATTTAATTTTACAAGTGCCCGCCTGTACATTTCCCGCTCATCATTCATATGAGATAACATATCCTTGGAAATCAACGGTACAAACCAGCTCTCCTGCTGAAAGGTACTGAAACGTTCTTTCTCTTTTTTGATACTATATGCCATAATTTTATCATTCAGCAGTCTTTTCCGCAAAAGCAGATTCCTGATATTTTCCCTGTCTGGTTTTTCTTTGTTTAATTCTATTCGAATACATTCATCAACAAACTGATCCAGAGTTTTCATCAAAGAATGTCTGCTGATCAGATTTCCTGTTTTGCTGAGAAATAAACTTTGCAGCCCTCTCTTTAGATTGTCTTCGCTCTCTGCAATTCTGAAATCTACTTTTAAAATAGTTCTCAGACGCTTCTGCACTTCATTTTTTAATACCTGGTTTGAATTTTCTGAAAGGATCTCCTTCATTATATCATTCAGGCATCTCTCTGTAATATCTGACCATTGTATTTTTTCTTCAGAAATCAAAACTTTTTTATGAAATTTTTTTCGTGCAGAGCATCCACAGGATTCACGGATCTTCACTTCTGCCGGAATTACGATAGAGTGATTTTTTCCACCTTTACACAATTCTAAGGCACCAAGTACTGCCATATCCCCCATGTTAAACGCATTCTGTAATACAGTCGTCAGTGGAGGATTCATTGTTTTTGCAAGTTCCCAGTCATCAAAACCGGTAATGGCAATATCTTTTCCTACAACCAAGCCTCTTTTTCCACATTCCCTGTATGCAGTCTCTGCCATCACATCATTTGCACAGATCATTGCGTCCATGTCCGGATAGGCATCCAAAAGTTGATTGACCTGCCTATGTACACAGGATGAATAATCTCCATAGGCAATCCGCTCCGGTCCGAAAGGAATCCCATATTTTTTCATCACATCATAGACTGCCTGTCTGCGTTCTCTGGCATCTGTATTTCCATGGGGACCTGCAAGATAGGTGAAATTGCTAAAACCATGATCCCTGATCAGATGTTCTGCAATTGTGTACATTCCATTGTAATTATCAGCAATAATAGAAGTGGATTCTCCAGTCTGGTCTCTTTCTTCAAGAAGAACCCTTGGCTTATCTTTGTATTTTTTCAAAAATACACTGCTCTCATTTTCATCCAGAAAAATACAGAGTGATCCATAGGCAATGATCAGTGCATCTATATCTGCAAATGCCTGATAATCATATACAACATTAAACTGATAATCGAAGTCATCCTCTATATCTTCTCCAAAATAAGATTTATAATAATAACTGCTGTGAATTCCAAGAAAAAACACAATATTAACATCCATAGATTGAGCTGTATGAAAAATCCCCTGCATCAGATCCATCGTATGCGGCGAATTTGCATTTCCCACCATTACACCAATCGTATATCTTTTTTCCACAAATTGCGCTTCCTTTCCAAAAGCTTAACTTTCGTTTTATTTTACAATAATTTTATGTGTACTTCAATATATTTTGTCTATTTTTTATTCAGTTATCAAACAATCCTCTTTGGCAGAATCATCATATTATTATGTTTTTATTATATAAAAAACAGGATTGTCGTATATATAATCTAACATACTTTTTATACAACAATCCTGCTTCATTCAGTTAAATCTGATACCACTTGATCTCATTCGCCTCCAGATGTAACTGGAAGCTGCTTCCGTCTCCTCTGTAAACAGTAGTATCCTGTGGCTCATAAGTATTATTTACTACGCAATATTTACCATTCTTTACATAAGCATGTACTTCTACATTGTAGTTAGTGGAATACCAGCAGTAAAGTTCTTCCTCAGCAGATGCTGACCAGAGAACTGCTCTATAGAATACACGGCTGTTTTTAAAGCTGTATGGAAGTCCACTGATATAAACGCCTCTTCCTTTTCCGAATTTCTTTACAGCCATCTGTACTTCCTGTTCTTTCTGGATCAGGATTTCTGTCTCCGGCAATGCATAAATATTCTTCTTGCCTTCTCCAAAATCAACCTCTCCCTCTGCATCCTGCAGGATAAAATGGTCTCTGTGTTCTTCCCAGTTATATTTATCAGTGTTTAGATTGAATCCATGCTCCTCTTCCACACCAAGAATATCATCCAGCTGGAAGAATTTGCCCTGCCACTGATGTGCAGCCGGTTCTCCTACACCGATAAATCCTCCGCCGTTGTATACAAATTCCCTGACAGCAGTAATAACTGTTTCATCGATCCAGTTTTCTCCGCCTGTCTGTGCAGTATCTGCATCTCCCACATTAATGATAACATCAAAGTTTTTCAGCAGTTCTCTGTTTTCACGGATGTCATCAAAGCTGATAAATGACACGTCAAAAGGTGCACCGCTTAATGCTTCTATAATTCCGAAATAAGAATAATTCTGCTTATAATAAATAGCATGATGTACCATGTGGTTACCCCAGGAACGCATTTTTCCCCAACAGTTCAGAACTGCCACACGTTTCACACAATAGGGAGTTGTTCCCTGAATATTATCATACAGAGTACGGAATTCCTCACATACTTCTTTGATATATTGTACAAAATCCGGGAATTCAAGAGCAAGTTTCAGATATCCGCCGTAACCTATTCTCTGGATCGGGCTTCTTAAAATTGCTCTTCTTGCTGTTACCCAGTTCACCTTTGCCTCTTTTACAGGATCTCCTCCTTCATGGAAGGTATCCGGGAAGAAATATGGCAGGAATCTTCCTTCTGTATATTTCACATTCTTAATGTCACTGAATAAACGTAAGGTTGCTCCATTTCCAACACTTCCCACTACAGCGTCCAGTCCGATGGATGCAAATTCATCCATAAAAGGTTCCATACCGATCCAGTGGTCTCCCATGAACATCATAGCCTCTTTGCCATATTCATGAACAATATCTACCATTTCTTTGGCAAGCTTCGCTACTTCTCTTCTCTGGAATGCCTGGAAATCTTTAAATTCTTTAGACGGGATCCTGTATGTATTGTTCATATATCCCTGATCTATGATATATTCCGCTCTGAAAGGATAGCCCACTTCTTTCTCAAACTGTTCCAGAATATATGGGCTGACAGATGCAGAATAGCCAAACCAGTCTACATATTTTTCTCTTGCAAGCTCATCAAATATAAGGGTAAACTGATGGAAAAATGTAGTGAAACGCACAACATCCACATATTCATGGGTATCCAGGAATCTGCGCAAACGTTCCAGGGAATGAGCTTTTGTTTTTGGCTGGCGCACATCAAATGTGATCTGTGGCTCTACATCTTTCCAGTCATTTACTACTGCATTATACATGTGTACCGGATCCCACATAATATATGCCAGAAAGCTTACAGTGTATTCATGAAACAGCTTTGCAGATCTGATCACTACATTACCTGTTTCTTCCTCATAACTCCACAGCTCTGTTGACACCGGTTCTCCGGTAGTACGGTCTATAACTTCCCACCATCTGTAGATATCATCTCTTGTATTCACTGCCAGCATATCCGGATATAAATGATCCATCAGGTGGATTTCCAGTTTGTCCTCTGTTGCTGTATGGAAGGATGTCATGATATACATCTGCTGGATTTCCTCAGGATGTGCCTTTGCCCATTCATTATCCTTACGAGTTGTATAATAGGTTGCATATATCTTGGAGCCAGTGTCTTTTAATTCCTTCGGGAATTCTGTTCCGTCACAGTCACGGATCGCATCTGCACCCCACTCATCCAGTATCTCCAGTGTCTGTGGCACTACATCCAGATTGGTTGGTATTGTTACACGGCCTTTTTTCATTGTTTGTCTCCTCTCTCTGTATAAACCTATCTTATTGTTTTATTTATCTGCTCTGATGTTTACTTATTCTCAAGCTCTGAAATCACATTATTCTTCAGTGTTATCTCACCATCGCTCATATTTTTTCGCAGTAAGGGTACTCCTTTTCGGATGTAAAACTGATTCTCTGACACATATGCATCCGGATTTCCGGAAGGACTTAAAATTCCGCCCAGATCATCGTAACTTACATTCTTTCTGAATGTATTATGGATGGCTTCCTCCAGACAGAACATAACACATCCGCCCTCGTTCTGACTGCTGTAATTATATTCATAAACTGTTCCGTCCCCTGAATCTGCATCATATGCCATGCCGTCCTGATTCAGTTTTGTATCCACTGCCTCGTTGAACCGAAACAGAGCATTTTTACATTTCCATGGCCAGATAGCTGCTGCCACTTTCCCCATTCTTTCTTCCGGATAACAGTAAATCCTGTCATTCATTTCTGTCGCACAGGAGTCTGAAATATTGTGTTCAACCAGAGGTCTTAATGCATACATTGGCGTAATCCCATCGCCTCCTGCATTTTTTACATAATTGTTTCTGAGAACAATATTTTCATGTCCGTATTTCAAAAACCACTCTTCCTGAAGCTGGGCACCTGCAAATCTGGCATGCTGATAACTGTATCCCACTGCGATTCCCCATCTGCTTACGTTCCATACACAGCAGTCTTCAACAGTCACTCCATCGTATCTGGCAATACCTGTCTGCTCTTCATTATCCGGCTTAAGAGCTGTCATGTAAATACCGCCATTATTCATATGTTTGTTGTAAACATTTCCATCTACATCGTGGATCATAAGACTCTGCAGAGTAATTTCATGAAGCGTACCACTGTTCTGTGCCACTACAGCCACACCTGTTCTGTCCATTTTATGAGGTGCAGAGTATCTCTCTGCGATCTCCGATCTTGCTTCACCGGAAGGTTTTCCTGCAACAGACTGTCTGTCAATATCATCTTTGTTTGTGATCTCCAGATCATGGATCCAGATATACTCCGCATCATAAAGAAGGACTGCCGAAGAAACATCTCCCCTGTATACATGTGCCGGTGAGTCCAGCCGGATACCATAATCCTGATACCAGATGCCGGTTCCGTTTGCGCAGATATGTGGCAGAGTACCTTCCCCGTAGGCTGCAATCTCTATCAGATTTTCTTTTTCCCCTTTACCTCTGATATGCAGATACTGGTCTTCAAAAACAGATCCCCGTTCCAGTAAAATACGGTCTCCTGGCCCAAGTTCTCTCCCCGTGATCTGCTGCAGGGTTCTGAAAGGAGTCTCCTGTGTCAGGCCGTCATTTTTATCATTTCCCCTAATTGAGCTGACATAATATGTTTTGGATTTCCTTATCATATTCTATCTCCCGTATCCTTTTTCTAATGATCACAGACACTTCTTCATAGGTAAAACTGTCCCCATGATACCGTGTAAACAGGTCTCTGTTTGCTTCATAAAATGCCTGCTTTTCTTCCTCAGAAATCCTCTGATAGGAATAATTCTTCTTTACCTTTTCGCTTTCAGAAACAAAATCCAGGCGAAAACATGTCTGTTCATATCTGACATAAGCTGGCAGTGAAAAGTGCTCCGGTCCGTAAATAATTTCTCCGTTCTGAAGCATCTCTTTTCTTCTCTGATTCTCTTTCTCACATCTGTCAGCCACCCCATCCAGGGTATCATCTTCTGTCAGTCCCAGTTTTTTTGCAAAAATCAGTTCTGCTTTTAACTGTTTCTGCTCTTTCCTGTCCATTATAAATTCATGCATAAATCTAAAATCCTCTTTATTTCACAGCTCCTGTAAGTCCGTTTGAAAAGCTCTTCTGCAGACAGAAGAAAATGATCGCTGTCGGCAAAGTACAGATCAGAACTCCCAGCATCAGCATTCCATAATCAACACTGTAACCACTCTTTAGGTTTGCAACCAGCATTGGCATTGTAATAGACGCATTGTCCTGCAGGATAACCTTTGGCCACAGATAATTATTCCATGCATTCATAAAGGTTACAGTCATTGCTGCACCGTAAGTAGACTTCATGATCGGCACATACATACGGAAAAAGATTGCTATTTCACTCATTCCCTCCAGCCTGCTGGCTTCAATAATGTCTATAGGGAAAGATCTTGATGCCTGCCGGAACAGCATGATCATAAACGGCGTGGAAATTGACGGCAGCACCAGTGCAATCCAGCTGTTTACCAGTCCCACAGTAGAGAACATCTTGAACAGCGGAATCATCAGTGCTACAAATGGGAGCATCATAGACAGAAGGAGAATACTCATCAGCGTATCCTTACCTTTGTCATGATAAATCTCAAATCCATATCCTGCGATAGAGCATACCAGCAGAGAAATAATTGTGATCAATATTGCATTCCTGAAAGAATTAAACATAGCAAGTCCAAGATTCTGATTTGCTACCAGTGTCTTGAAATTCTCCACCAGATATCCGCCCGGAATCAGTCTTCCTCTTACAATATCAATACTCTTATTGGTTGCACCGGAAAGCATATAATACAGCGGAAATACTGACAGTAAGCTGGCAATAATTAAGATCGTGTAGGATATGAAATGTTTTATTTTTCTAGTCACGGCTGTCACCTACTTTCATCTGGATTGCAGACAGGATTGCCACTGATACAAGGATAAATACAGACAACGCTGCTGCATAATTAAACTTCGGAGTCTCCACAAAGGAGATGTTAAATATGTAATGTGCAAGAGTCATAGTTGACTTACCAGGACCTCCTGCTGTCAGGTTTACAGACTCATCAAACAACTGCAGAGTACCTGATGTGGACATGATCGCAGTGAGAAGAATCGTCGGTTTCAGCAATGGGATGGTAATCTTAAAGAACTGTTGGAATGCAGTTGCCCCGTCAATTCGGCTGGCTTCATAGATGGACTGATCAATATTCTGAAGTCCTGCCAGATAAAATACCATATTGTACCCGGTCCATCTCCACACAAGTGCGATAATGATCACAAAACGTGCTGCCCACGCATTCTGGAACCAGTCTACAGCACCAATTCCTGTCTTTGTAAGAATCATGTTTACAAATCCATCCGGTGCAAACAGTGATTTAAAAATCATAGAATAAGATACCAGAGATGTGGCACAGGGAAGGAAAATCATAGTTCTGAATAACCCCTTAAACCGAAGAGTGGCATCATTCAGAAGCTGCGCCAGAATCAGTGCCAGGATCAGCATAACCGGTACCTGAATAATAAAGTAGAATACTGTATTAAATAAACATTGTTTAAAGGTTCTGTCTTTTAAAATTCTGCTGTAATTAGCAATTCCTGCCCAGGTCTGTGCTGCTCCCATTCCTTTTTTAAAGGAGAGCAGGATTGCCTGGAACATTGGATAAAAGCAGAATACAAAGATCAGCAATGATGCCGGGATCAGAAATGCCCACCCTATCAGGTTGTGTTTTTTCTGAAGGCTCATTTTCTTTTTTGCATTTGATGTACTTGTCATTAATATCCTCCTGAAAACAGGGCTGCCGCAAAATCACTTCTGTATTTTGCGACAGCCCAGGTTACTTACTGTCAGTCAGGCAGATGATCTACAATCTGCCACACTGCCTGATTTGGTTATTTATCCTTCAATATTGAACTCTACAGTATCCTGTGCTGTCTGAAGTTCATCTGCCACATCTGCACCGTTCTGTACAACATTTGTGATTACGTCTGTCAGCGCACTTCTGACATCAGAGTAATATGCGCCACAGTCAAATGCAGGAACTTTGCTTGCAAAGTCTACGATGTCTGCATAAACTTTCTGTCCGCCATAGAAATCAGATGCTTCCTGATATACGTCAGATTCAGCTGCCGGAAGGTAACTTGCGATAGCACCGGCATTTACAAGAAGATCATCATAAAGCTCTACACTTCCGCCGAATGTGGATTTAATAAAATCATAAGCAAGTTCCGGATTCTTGCAGTTAGAAGATACTGCCCAGCTTGCTCCACCACAGTTAGCATAGTTTGTAGCTCCATCTACATCGTCTAATGCAGGCATATTTACAACTGCCCATTTACCAGCCTGATCTTCTGCAGCCTGTACAGATGACATGATCCAGCATCCGTTGATCACACCTGCTGCATCACCATTGTTCATAGAAGCAATGTACTGATCCCAGTCAGTGTACTCTGTCATATATCCTTCATTTACAAGCTGTGCATAAACTTCTACAGCCTGTTTCAGAACTTCATTGTCAGCAATCTTTACTTCGCCGTCTACGATCGGGGAAGCACCTGCAGACTGAAGCATTTCCAGTACAAGCTCTGAACCGCCGGAAGTTGTCAGCATCGGTGTACCTGTTTTATCTTTTACAGTTTTTGCAAGTTCCATAAATTTGGACCATGTAATATCTTTGAAATCATCTGTTGTTAATCCAGCTTCTTCTACGATATCAGAACGGATTGCCATGATTGTTGCACCATTATCAAAAGGTACACCATAATTCTTTCCGTCTACTGTAGAGTCTGCAAGTTTACCTGCTGAGAACTGTGTGAAATCAATTCCTGACTCTGTCAGCTCTGTAAATACATCCGGGAAGCTTGTAACATCTTTATGATAGGAATAATCCTGCATTAAGAAGATATCAGGAAGTGTGCTGTAATCTCCGGATGTTGCAGCTGTAATCAGCTTTGTCTCAATATCGTTGTACACGTTTTCCTGGATGTCCAGTTTGAAATCAGGATGATCTTCCTGATAGATTTTCTCTGCCTGCTGCATTGCATAAATATTAAAGTTCGGATCCCAGCACCATACAGTTAATGTCTGGTCCTCATCAGCTGCTGCTGCCGGAACTGCTCCAACCATAGATCCTAACATTGCAGTTGCCAGTAAAATACTTAAAAATCCTTTTTTCTTCATATTACTCTTTTCCTCCTTAAACTTTTGTTTGAAAATTTTCTTTCGTCCTTATCTGTTTATAGAATACGTCCTTTCCAAAACATTTTCAATTCTCTTTTTGCTTTGTTTTTTAGAAATCTTGCTGTACGTATTAAATTGTGATATTATATAAAAAATGTTATCAGAAATTTTGAATGGAATTCTGCTTTTAATCATAATAGCCCATGTTTTTTTAATTTTTATGGTTTTTTTATGCATTTAGTCCAATCGCAGCAACTAAATGTAGAACAGATTCCCACCATTATTTTTGTTCACTTTTTCTATATCAGACAAAATTACTAAATTATGGAAGACCATATATTTCCGATATGTCCAAAAACAGGTTACAGTAATTACAAAGGAGGGACTTTTATGAGTACACATTCTCTTCGCTTCAGCCCTGAAGATACTGCACCACAGGAGGTCACACTTCTGAATGCATCTTCTTCCCTCTATGAAGGTGACTGGCCAAGCATTCCCCACTCCCATGCATTCACTGAATTATTTTATGTGCGGGACGGACAGGGGGAATTTCTGCTTGAAGATGAAATCTACCCTATTTCAAAGGATGACCTGATCATTGTTAACCCTCACATTAATCACACTGAAATTTCCAGAGGAAACCCACCTCTCAGCTATTTCACAGTGGGCGTAGACGGATTATCTTTCTCTTTTAATGATCAGAAAGAATATCGTATCTTTAACTGCAGAAAAAAGAAAACAGATCTGCTTTTTTACTTTAATGCTCTGTTTCAGGAACTGGACAATCAATCGGAAGGGTACGAAAAAATATGCAGACATATGCTTAATATTCTGATCCTTCAGCTTCAGCGGATCACAGATTCTCCTTTTGAACTGATCACTGCACAACATCCAAGCAAGGAATGTGCACATATCAAGCGATATCTTGATTCTAATTACGGAGAAAACATCTCTCTTGATCATCTGTCTGCCATCAGCCACCTGAACAAGTATTATCTCAGTCATGAATTTACCAAATATTACGGGATTTCTCCTATGAACTATCTAAACCGAAAGCGGATTGAGGTATGTAAGGAGCTTCTGGAAAATACTGATTACGGAATTTCAGACATTGCCCATCTGACAGGATTTTCCTCTCAGAGTTATCTCTCTCAGAGCTTTCGCAAATCCTGTGGTATGACTGCAGGAACTTACCGCAAACTTAAGAAAAGAAGAAAGGATGCTATTTAACATTATGCAATACACATTTCCAAACTACTATAAAGAATTTTCCTGCATTGCAGGAGCCTGTCCGGATACCTGCTGCGCAGGATGGCAGATCGTGATTGACGATCAGACACTGAAGAAGTACCAGCACTTTAAAGGTCCGTTCCGCAATCGCCTGCACAATGATATTGACTGGAAAGAACATGTTTTCTGCCAGTATAACAGACGCTGTGCTTTTCTCAACGAAGAGAATCTGTGTGATATCTACACAGAAGCAGGACCGGAAATGTTCTGCAGAACCTGCAAAAATTATCCTAGACATATTGAAGAATTTGAAGGTTTACGTGAAATTTCCCTGTCACTCTCCTGTCCGGAAGCAGCAAGGATTTTACTTTCCCAAAAGGAAAAGGTACACTTTATCACAAAAGAAAAAAAGACAAAAGAAGAAGTCTATGATGACTTTGATTATTTCCTGTTCACTGCGCTTATGGACACCCGTGATATGCTTATAAATATCATCCAGGACAGAACTGTACCCATGCAGAAACGTCTGTGGAAACTTCTGGCAGCTGCACATGATTTCCAGTTATGTGTAAATAAAAATGAACTCTTTAAATGGGAGGAAATACGAAAACGACATGAAGATTCCGGATACGGAGACAGATTTTGCAGCAAAATTTACTCTCGTATAAATGCAGATAACATAGAAAACAGTTCTGCTGCATCTGCCTGTGCAAATACACCAGAACAATTATTTAAAAAAATGTGGAAAGCTGTTGTCCCGGAAATGGAAGTTCTGCGCCCGGGATGGCAGGAATACTTAAAGAATTGTCTGACTCCACTGTATAATAGAAATACAGATCCGCAGTCTGACTCCGGAAATCTTTATTCCTGGCAGAAAAGTGAATTTGATTTCTCTTATCCGGACTGGCAGATTCAGGAGGAACAGCTTCTTATTTACTGGATCTATACCTATTTCTGCGGTGCAGTTTATGATGATGAGATCTTCGCCAAGGTAAAAATGGCAGTTGTGTGCACCCTGTTCATCCATGAATTAAATGTGGGAACCTATCTGAAAAACAACCGGCAGTTTAAGCTGGATGACCAGATCCGTATCTGTTATCAGTTTTCCAGAGAACTGGAACACTCAGATCTTAACCTGAACAGATTCGAAGAATTGATGTCTGAAAAAGAGATCTTCTCTTTTGAAAATCTATTGAAGATCTGCTGATGCATACTTTTTCTGTCTTATCTGTGTCATCTGACACCTCATATAGTCAGATGAACATTTATGCTTTGTAAAAAAACCTTACTGTACAGAAAATATCTTTATACAGATATTGTTCTGTACAGCAAGGTTTTTATCGCTAGTACATTTTTAACCACACTCAGGCCAGTGCCAGCAAATCTTTTCCTTCTTTCAGTCTCTCATAAAACTGTATGTAGAAATCCTGATTTTGATCATATGGTTTGAGATAGAATCTGTTCACAACAAAGAGGTTCAGATTTCTAATCAAGTCTGAATCCTCAGCATTGTACAGTATTTCCTGTACATCCAACAAAAAATAATGCCAGTCATTGACAAATTTCTCATAATTTTTCAGATCCGGTGTGTCGATCCATTTTTTTACCTTGATCTTACTTCTGTTTGTTTTGGGACATTCATGGATCTGAAGAATATATTTAAATCGCCCATCTTCATAAAGTCTTCCCAGAGGAAACAGCCTGCAGAAGCCTGGTCTGACAGCATGAATACTGCAACGGCCCTCTTTATTCAGAAATACGCATTGTTCTTTTTCACCTGTCATCCGGAGATGAGGCAGGATATTGCCGTCTGATACTCCCAGTTCCAGACATTCCTGCAGAAGCTGTTCCACAGGCTTCTTAAGTCCCACAGATAATCTGTGTACATCATATGGATCCAGAATTACAGAATCTCCCATTCCCTGACAGCAGTCACAGCATCCCTCACAGTCGTGGCAGTCTGCCTTTACCATGTCATTGGAATCATATAACTTTCCGTCGGAAATCTCTTCCAGTGTCTGTTCTCTCCGCATCAGAAAGCCTCCAGTCCTGTAACTCCCCAGTCTGAAGCAAGATCTTTCATACCTTCCAGAACTTCCTCCCTGGAATAATCATTATCATCCAGGAAATCTCCGTCCATATCATTCAGATACAGATAAAAAGTCAGTGCCAGTTCCAGATAATCTGCATCGTCTTCTACCATACCCATATATAATTCGTTTTCTGCTTCATTGATCTTTCCTTCTTCTGCCAGCTTCATAATAGTTGAAAAAAGCTTATCTGCCTCTGTGTAATCTTCCTCGTTTTCAGGAAGTCTGTAATCCGGCTGCTGCTCATGAAGCAGAAGCTTTGCAATCAGTCTTCCTATATCCTGAATATTTCTTATCATATGATCATCCTGTACTGCCATAATTTTTTCTTCCTTTCTAATTTTATCTCATTAGGAAAGTAACTTCCTTACCATCTCACCGTCAAAGACCACACCTGTCAAATGATCAACCTCAATCTGATACAGTGCATTGGCCGCAATATGCTCTGCTGCCTGCTCCAAATCACGAATACCACTGGTGTTTTTGTGTTTTTCAACAACAGCTTCCAGTCCTTCCTCTGTCACTACACATTCCTCTGCCTTCAAACTCATTCGTTTCAGTACCTTTGGCAGAACATATTCTGAAAAAATAATTTTCTTTTCTTCAGATGTGTAATCCGGAATATCAATGACCGCAAAACGGGACATCAACGGTGCACTGATCTGGTCTTTCTCGTTGGCTGTGGCAATAGGGTAAACGCCAACTGTAGGCACCATACATTCCATATAGTTATCTGTAAATCCAAGATTATCAAGAAGTGTCAGAAGCACATCTGCAGGATTTCCATTTCCTTTTCCGGAAGCTGCCTTGTCCAGCTCATTAATAATAAATACCAGGTTGGACTCTCCTGCTGCTGAAAATGCTTCCATAATAATTCCAGGTTTTGCATTTGCATAGATTCTGGAGCTTCCTGTAAGCTGTTCAGGGTCATTAATAGAACTCATATCCAGAGTTGTCCACGGAAGCTTCAGGATACGGGCAACTGCATAGGCGATCTGAGACTTACCGGTACCTGCCGGTCCTACGAGAAGCAATCCATAGGCGGGCAGTGTATGGGTACGGTTGATCTGGATGATCGTCTCAATAATACGCTGTTTTACAGATTCCATTCCATAGAGTTCTTCATCAAGGATTCTGCGGGCTTCCTGAGGGTCAATTGCTTCAAAATAATTATTTTTCCATTGAATGTTCATCATAATGGACAATGCTCTCTGTGCATGTCTTCTCTCCTCAGGAGATACTTCATGAGAGCGGGCAACTGCAAGATTTCTTCGTGCCCACAGACGAATATTATCCGGCAGGGTTCTGCCTGCGCAGGTCATAAAATCAGTAATGCTCTGAATACTTGTCAGCTTCATCTCATCACCGGTTTCCTCTTCCTCTTCTTCCTCTGTGGTTTCTATGGGTGCACTGCTTGCCAGAAGTCTCTCAATCATAAACTGGAGAAATCCATCTTCTGCAGAAAGCTTTGTTCCACCTCCAAATGCAGTCTCCCGAATCTTATAAACTGCATAACCATTCTCTTGATTTTCTCCTGAGAGGCGCACATTGATATGATTCTCTCCCAGCCATTTCAGAAGGCTTACAAATCTGGAATCAATGCTAAGGATATCTGCGCTGAAAACACCATCCTCTTCTTTAAATTCAAAAGAAGTGCGTTTGATAGGGTTTGTAAAAATACCGCAGGAATGATGCTTCCACCTGCGTTGACTGTTATCCAGGACCATTATCGGCTGTTCTGGAGATGTTTCGTTTCTATCAGACTTAAAAGTAGTATAAGTACATTCAGACTGTACATCTGTTTTCTTGTCTGAAGCACCACTGAAATCAAATACTGGCATAATAAATACTCCTTTTATTTTATCTTTCACCTGTATAAAACAGTAACTTTCCGTATTTTTTTATTCTAGCAGAATCTTTCCTTTTAATCAATTCCGGAAATGAAATCCTTTTCCAAAAATATTGACGGTATCCGTCACAGGCTTTATAATAGTGATAACTTAGAATTTCCAGAACTCTCTGGAAAATCGAAATTCACTTTTAGGAGAGCAAAATGAGCAAAATTATTTTAACCGGTGACCGTCCAACCGGCCGCCTTCATGTTGGACATTATGTTGGTTCATTATCTGAGCGTGTTCGTTTACAGAACTCTGGCTTATATGATGAAATTTATATTATGATCGCAGATGCACAGGCATTAACAGATAATGCGGAACACCCTGAGAAAGTTCGTCAGAATATCCTTCAGGTTGCCCTTGATTATCTTTCATGCGGCATTGATCCTGAGAAATCCACTATCTTTATCCAGTCTATGGTTCCGGAGCTTACAGAGCTTACTTTTTATTATATGAACCTTGTTACTGTAGCACGTGTACAGCGTAATCCTACAGTTAAATCTGAAATCCAGATGCGTAATTTCGAAGCAAGTATCCCTGTTGGATTCTTCTGTTATCCCATCAGCCAGGCTGCAGATATTACGGCATTCCGGGCTACTACTGTTCCAGTTGGCGAGGACCAGCTTCCAATGCTTGAGCAGTGCAAGGAGATCGTACACAAATTCAATACTGTATACGGTGAAACCTTAACAGAGCCGGAGATCATCCTGCCATCCAATAAAGCCTGTTTACGTCTTCCAGGTACCGATGGAAAAGCAAAAATGAGCAAATCTCTTGGAAACTGCATCTATCTTTCAGATGAAGAAGCAGATGTGAAAAAGAAAGTTATGTCTATGTTCACAGACCCTAACCATCTTCGCGTGGAAGACCCTGGCCGTGTAGAAGGAAACCCGGTATTTATTTATCTGGATGCTTTCTGCAAACCGGAATACTTCCCGGAATTCCTGCCTGAATATCAGAATCTGGATGAACTGAAAGCTCACTATACACGCGGCGGTCTTGGTGACGTTAAAGTCAAGAAATTCCTGAACAAAGTGCTTCAGGCAGAACTTTCTCCGATCCGTGAGAGACGTAAATACTGGGAACAGCATCTGGATGACGTATATGAAATCCTCAAAGAAGGAAGTAAGACAGCCGAAGCAAAGGCTGCACAGACACTTCATGATGTACGTTCTGCAATGCAGATCAATTATTTTGATGACAACAGCCTGATCAAATAATTGAGCAGTAATAATTTTTCATTTAAAACTTCTTGTGACGATAAAGAGCCTGTAAAAAACATCTCTTGTTTTTTACAGGCTCTTTTTATCATTTATTTATATGATTTCTCTTTTCTGTCAGCAGATGGTAACTGCCAGGATTATGTATACCAGAATAGAAACCAGACAATACATGGAATTGGTTGTAGATACATAAGCGCTGCCTTCTTCGTCCTTCATAAAGGTCTGCATACTAAAGGTAGCTGGTGATGACATATAGGTAATAATGGCCAGGTTTACAATCTGAGAATCCCCAACCAGAGAATGTACTGCAAAAAGTACTCCAGCCATCATCACTCCCTGCAGAATCATCCTAAGCAGGATAGTAGTAATACAGGGTTTCAGCAAATTGGCATTCAGTTCCATACTATAGCCCACCACAAGTAGAATGATAGCAGTTACAGATGTGGTGAGAATATTCTCCACACTCTGATATACACCGCCAAAAGGACTGTCCAGAAGTATTATAATAATTTTTGACAGACCTGCTATAATTCCCAGAACGCTGGCAATAAATGCGGGCGTTCTTATTGCACTGCTGAAGAGTTTTTTTACATCTATTTTTCCACCATCTTCTACCTGTCCCAGCATTCCCATATAAATACTGAATCCAAACAGAAGTCCCGCAATATCCAGCACTGCCACATGTGATAGATTCTCGCTTCCACACAGGCTGGTATACAAAGGATATGCCATCAGACCACCCTCATATACACTTACCATAAAAGGCAGATACCTCTGATATTTTCCCTTGAGAAAGGGCTTCAGCACAAATCCAAGGCTGAAGGAAACAATCAGCATGATCAGCATGATCAGTATGAGAATTCCTGTTTCTTTATTATATTCTGCTGTTGCCAATGCATGAAAAATAGCAACCGGCAGCATAACATTCGTTACCAGGACTTTCATGTTGGCGACTCCCTCACCTGTGAGAATCTTCCATTTACGGCATAGCATACCAAGAATGATCATTACCAGAACCGGCATGACAATTTGCAAAACATCCAATTTTTTCACTCCTTCTAATCAAATTTGAAAAATAACTGTTTTCCACTTATATTAACTTGTCCAGAATAGAGTGTCCAATTGTTCCTTCCGGCATTTTAACCTGGAAATTGTCTGCAACAGTTGCACCGATAATCGCAAATGTATTCTCTTCCTCTAAACAGCCTCCCTCAGCCATTGCAGGTGACCAGGAAATAAAAGGAACATATTCTCTGGTATGGTCGGTACCTGTATATGTGGGATCATTGCCGTGGTCTGCAGTGATGATCAGCAGGTCATCGGATGTCAGTTCTTCCATCAGAACTCCCAGATTCTTATCAAATTTTTCGATTTCCTGTCCATAACCTTCCGGATTTCTGCGGTGTCCCCATAATGCATCAAAATCTACCAGATTCGTAAAACACAATCCATGAAAATCTCTCTTTCCAATTTCAATAGTCTGTTCCATTCCATGTACAGAGCTATTGGAATGCAGTGCCTCTGTCACTCCTTCCCCACAGAAAATATCATTAATCTTTCCTACACTGATCACATCATATCCTGCATCCTTCAGTGCATTCATAGCTGTCAGGCCAGTAGGTTTCAGTGCATAATCATGTCTGTTGCTTGTACGCCTGAACTCCCCTTTCTTCTTGCCCACATATGGACGCGCAATAATACGTCCCACACGCCACTGGTCTTTCATGGTGATCTCACGGGCAATTTCACAGCAGCGATACAGGTTCTGGAGATCAAAGGTCTCCTCATTTCCGCAGATCTGCAGCACAGAATCAGCAGATGTATATACGATCATAGCTCCTGTGTTGATTTCTTCCTCACCCAGCTCCTCAATAATCTCAGTACCGCTGGCACTCTTATTGCCAATCACGCGTTTCCCGCAGCGCTTCTCCAGCTCTGCGATCAGTTCCTGCGGAAACCCTGTTTCTGTGAATGTTTTAAATGGCTTATCTGTCCTGATTCCCATCATTTCCCAGTGTCCGGTCATAGTATCCTTACCGTTGCTTGCTTCACTGACACGCATAAATCGTCCCATGGGTTTCTCCACAGGAGTCATATTTCCGGCCTGATGAAGATTGATCATTCCCAGTTTCTGCAGATTGGGAATGTCCAGTGTTCCCATACGTTCCAGAATGTGCCCAAAGGTATCTACCCCTTTGTCACCAAATTTCTCAGAATCCGGCATTGCCCCAATTCCCAGTGAATCCAGTACGATCACAAATATTCTTTTATATTTTTCCATATATCGTTTCCCCCATTCTTGGTATCATCTTGTTTTAACTCAGTTATTTATTTGTCCCTTTAATCCTGCCAGCGCCTGTGCAAATGCATTGTTTACCGGCTCTTTGGCTTCTTTCTGTTGCTGCCTCATATATTTCTGAACATCACGTTTATTCACTCCTGCCCCTTCTTTGGCTCTTCGTGCCTGAAAAGCAGAAAGTTTTTCTTTATACCCACAGACACAGATAAAGGTCTCTTCTTTGCCTTTGACATACATTTCCATTCGTTTATGGCACTTAGGACAACGGGCATTTGTTGTTCTGGATACCGTTTCCCTGTAACCACATTCTCTGTCCTGGCATACCAGCATCTTTGCATTCTTTCCGTTTACTGCCAGAAGCTTCTTTCCACAGTTGGGGCAGATTTTGTTTGTAAGATTATCATGGCGGAAAGTTCCCTGTCCTGTTTTAATCTCTTCCACAATATCACAGGTATAATTTCGGATTTCTTTGAGAAATACCTCCTGCTTTATCCTGCCTTTGGCAATATTTCCAAGTTTCATCTCCCAGTCTGCTGTCAGTTCCGGCTTGCGCAGTTCCTCCGGTACCAGCTCCAGAAGCTGTTTTGCCTTGGAGGTCAAGTAGATTTCATTTCCTTTCTTTTCCATCAGGAAACTGTTAAAAAGCTTCTCTATGATATCCGCCCTTGTTGCAACTGTTCCAAGTCCGCCTGTTTCCCCAAGGGTCTTGGCCGCTTTCGCATCATGGCTTTCCATATACCGCACCGGATTCTCCATTGCAGCAAGAAGTGTAGCTTCTGTAAATCTTGCAGGTGGTTTTGTCTTACCTGTATTCATAGATACATTTTCAATATACAGCTTCTCGCCTTTTTTCATCTGAGGAAGCTTCTGGTCCTTCAAAAGCTTTCCTTCCTCTGCCGGATCAAGGTCTTCCTCCTCTGTATCCGTATTTTCATATACTTCTTTCCAGCCCGCACTTTTTACAACTTTTCCGCTGGCCGCAAACATTTCTCCTGCTGCTATTCCTTCCATGCTTACCTGCTCATAAACAAACGGAGGATACAGTACACTTAAAAATCTGCGAACTACCATATCATAGATTTTCCGTTCTTCATTTGTCATATGATCCAGCTGGACAAACTGCTCTGTAGGAATAATTGCATGATGGTCACTGATCTTTTTATCATCCACAAAGCTTCCATTTGCACGGATTGGCTGATTCATCAAAGCACCTGCCAGTTTTCTGTAAGGTCCCACTGCACAGGCCTTCAGGCGTTCTTTGATCGTAGGAACAATATCCTTTCCGATATATCTGGAATCTGTTCTCGGATAAGTGAGAACTTTATGATTTTCATACAAACGCTGCATAATATTCAGTGTCTGCTTTGCCGAATATCCATATCTCTGATTTGCTTCTCTCTGCAGCGTAGTAAGATCATATAACCCCGGTGCAAAAGTTTTCTTTTCTTTACTGGTTACTGAGTTCACTTCCAGAAACTGGTTTCTGAGAACATTGGCCAGCTCCTCCGCATGCTCTTTATTAAAGGTTCTGAAGCTCTTACTCTTTGGCTCTTTCCAGGTCCAGGTCACCTCTCCTGCCTTCAGAGTGAGTCCGTAATATTCCTTTGGCTTAAATGCACGGATCTCTTCTTCCCGTTTCGCGATCATTGCCAGAGTGGGAGTCTGCACACGCCCACAGGAAAGCTGGGCATTATATTTACAGGTAAGTGCTCTGGTACCATTCATCCCTACCAGCCAGTCTGCTTCTGCTCTGGCTACAGCAGCCCTGTACAGGTTATCGTACTCATGTCCGTTTTTCAGATTTGCAAATCCTTCTTTAATGGCCTTGTCAGTGACAGAAGATATCCACAGTCTGCGAATAGGTTTATGGCAATCCGCCTTATCCAGGATCCATCTTGCCACCAGTTCTCCCTCTCTACCGGCATCTGTGGCAATAATAATGTCTTTGATATCTTTGCGATAAAGCTGGGTTTTGACTGCATTATATTGTTTACCGGTCTGACGGATTACTACCAGCTTCATTTTATCCGGCAGCATGGGGAGAGCTGACATTTCCCATTTTGTATATTTTTTATCGTATTCCTCCGGATCTGCCAGGGTGACCAGATGTCCCAGTGCCCAGGTAACTACGTATTCCTTTCCTTCCAACGTTCCGTTACCTTTTTGTGTACAATGAAGCACTCTGGCTATATCTCTGGCCACAGAAGGTTTCTCTGCGATGACTAATGATTTCATTTTTTCACTCCTTATTCCGCCATTTTCAACTCAAAGTATAGCATAGAACCTGCTTACATTCTACCTTTTATTTTTATGATAAATAAAGTCAGGGACAAAGCAAATTTGCGCAGTAATCAATTTTATATCCAACGCCGCGTACTGTCTCTATCAGATCCCCGGCAGTTCCCAGTTTTTGTCGAAGAGTCCGGATATGTACATCCACAGTCCTGCTTTCTCCGTCAAACTCATATCCCCAGACCTGATTCAACAGCTGGGTTCTGGAGAGTACAGTGCCACTGTTTTTCAGAAGAAAACACAATACCTCATATTCCTTAAGAGTCAGATTTACATTCTGTCTGTCCACAGTTACCACATGCCTGGAAGGACATACATACAAATTTGCCGCCTGATACTCCTCAGCACCTGCATCCTCACTTCTGCGGAGAAGTGCACGGATCCTGGAAATCAGCTCCATCATACGGAAAGGTTTGGGAATATAATCGTCTGCTCCGCTGTCCAGTCCGATCACTGTGTCATACTCGCTGCCTCTGGCTGTCAGCATGATAACGGGAAGCCTCCGCGTATCCGGCCGTACACGTAATTTCTTCAGAATGGTAATTCCATCCTCCTCCGGAAGCATCACATCCAAAAGCAGCAGAGACGGCAGCTCTTTTTCCAGTTCCTTCCAGAATAAAGAAGGACGTTCAAAACCCTTTGCTTCATATCCCTGGCTTTTCAAAGTGTAAATTACAAGTTCACGGATGCTTTCATCATCTTCTAACAGATATATCATAATAGTTCCTTTCTGAATTTATATTTTTTCGATTATTTTTTACTATTCTTTTGAATATATTCAGTATAAAGAAACTTCGTAAATTCTTACCTCTTCTTTGTGTTAAAATTTCGTAAAATCTACCATGTTTTTAAGATTTTCTTTATAAAAATTTTATGTATTGATCTTAAAAATTTATTTGTAAAAGTATTTCAGAAATGTTATGATTGTTATGAAAAAAACTGTGATGTAAATTTAATCCCATTTGAAGAAGGTGAAATTTTGAAACAATTTTTATCCAAATACCGTCACGGCCTGGTAATCGGAATTTACAGTATTCTGTATATTCTGGCTTTTCATTATCTGGAATCCCGGCCCATTCACAGTTATCATATTGTACATACTGTTTTTGATGATCTGATTCCATTCTGTGAATTTTTTATTATACCTTATTTGCTGTGGTTTCCTTATATGGTCCTGGCAGTGGTATATTTTATCTTTTTCAACAAAAACAGACATGAATATTATCAGCTGATATTTAACCTGATGATGGGGATGACAATTTTCCTTATTGTATCCTATGCTTATCCCAATGCACAGCATCTCCGCCCTGTTGAATTCCCCAGGGACAACATTTTTACAGATGTAGTCAGATGGCTGTACAAAACGGATACACCTACTAATATTCTTCCCAGCATCCATGTTTTTAATTCCCTGGCCATCCATATGTCACTGACCAATTGCCAGGCTCTTCGTGGAAAGAAGAACGTACGAATTGTTTCTTTTATTCTTACAATGCTTATTATTATGTCCACGATGTTCCTGAAGCAGCATTCTGTGATTGATGTCTGTATGGGAGCTACCCTTGCTCTTTTCGGTCATCTTCTTTTCTATCCGGAAAGATCCCTGTCTTTTTCCAGGAACGCCTATTACAACGAAAGAAAACGTAAAAAAAGCGAAAATTAAAAAGTGGTACAGAAATGCAAACACATTTCTGTACCACTTTTTTATTTCTATCCTATAACTGCCTTACAGTTTATCAGTTAAATCCATAAAATTTCTGGCTGATTTTGTAAGCTGCCACAGACATCTTTCTGCCTCCACGTCCCGGCAGATTCATTACCCTTCCAAAAAGGCTGTGTCGAAGTTTATTGTATACAGCCCTATTCTCACTCTTAATATATTCCAGAAGCTCTTTCTTTTTCTGCAGAGATTCCTCTGTATTTGCCCTGATAAGCATGATAGATGAGATTGTTGTAATAATATCCAGATAACTAAACATATATGCTTTCAGACGCCGGTTTGTATTGCCACATTTAATATATGCATCCACCATCAGCTTATTCACACGAATCTGCTGGTCAATACGTTTGATCATTACCTTTTCATTAACTGACTGATCATCTCTGCCTATAAAATAGCGGTAAAAATTCACATCCAGATAATAAAGATTCTTTACATATGGCAGCGGTTCAAAAGCAAACAGATTGTCCACATAGAAGGTATGCTTCGGCAGCTCCAGACCGCAGTCATGAAGCAGCTGTGTACGATAGATCATAGAATGCATAAGAAGATATTTGCCCTTTGGCATATGTCTTACTTCATCCCATCCAAATATTTTGTTCTGAGGAAGACATCTGCGGTACTGCATGACTTTTTTGCGTGTTGCTCCCTGTTTCTCATATACAAAATTGCTAATAAGAAGGTCTACTGTTTCAGGTCCGCGCAACAGCTCGTACAACGTTTTCAAAATACTGATATAGGCTTCCTTATTTACCCAGTCATCACTATCCACAACTTTAAAATACAAACCTGTAGCATTCCTGATTCCTGCATTTACAGCCTCTCCATGTCCACCATTCTCCTGATGAATTGCTTTCACAATAGTAGGGTATTTTTCCGCATAGGCATCTGCGATCTCTGCAGTTCTGTCCGAGGATCCATCATCCACCACAAGAATTTCTACCTCTTCTCCGCCTACGAGCAGTGACTCAATACACTTTTCCATATAATCCTGAGAATTATAACATGGAATGGCAATACTTAACAGTTTCATCTCTTTTCCTCCTTAATATATCTGGCATACGCCCCAAATGCAGATGGTATGGCGTATCTTTGTCCTGCCTGTTCTTTGTCTGCAAAAATAAGATCTTCATCTTTTGCTTTTTCCAGGGATGATACCCTGACTCTGTATGCCTCCATCCTCCATTCAATGTGGGAAAAAATATGTTTGGAAGAAGGCATTTCTTCTATATAAAGAGGATCCAGTCCCAGTTTTCTTACATACTCCAGAGCCTGCTCCCTTTCCATATGTCCAGGGACATTGGGCAACTCGTACAGGCCTGCCAGAAGCCCCTTGGGCGGTCGCTTTCGAAGCGCTGTTGCTTCTCCGTCCTGAATGATAAAAACTGTTTTATCCTCTTGTTTTCGTTCCTTTTTCGCTGCTTTTACAGGGAAACGATCCACAGTACCATGGCAATATGCCTGACAGAGCGAAGCCACCGGACATTCCTCACATTTTGCCATTCCATTTGGTATACACACTACAGCCCCCAATTCCATCAGGGCCTGATTAAAATCTCCCGGCTTGTCTTCAGGCATAATTTCAGACAGCTCCTCTTCTATTACTCTACGGACTGACTGTCTGCTGATATCTCCATTGTTCTCTGTAATTCTGGTGATCACCCTGAGTACATTTCCATCTACTGCGGGAACCGATTTATGATAGGCAATGGATGCGATTGCCCCAGCCGTATAGCTCCCTATACCTTTTAACGATAAAAGTGTCTGATAATCTTCAGGAATTATTCCCTGATAATCAGACACCACCTGCCTGGCTGCTTCCTGCATATTCCGTACCCGGTTATAATATCCAAGCCCTTCCCAAAGTTTCAACAGCTGTTCCTGAGGGCACTGAGCCAGAGCCTGTACATCCGGAAGCGCTGTGATGAATCTCTGAAAATACGGCTTTACCGCCTCCACCCTGGTCTGCTGCAGCATAATCTCAGACACCCAGGTATAATAAGCATTATTTTTGTCCCTCCAGGGCAGAACACGCTTATTTATATTGTACCATTGAAGTAATGGTATGACAATTTTTTTTAACATTTTCTTTATTTCCTTTATTCTCCCAAGTTTTTAGCAAAACCTTACATACAGCAAGCTCAGTTCCGTCTGCTCTTCTCTGCATATGCGCTATAAAAGGATGAGGGCGGTCAATAAAAACCGCCCTTTCTGCCTTACTGTATTTCTTTTCAATTATTTTCCTTTTCATGAGAGATACTGTCATTTTTTACATTTTACTCTCAGATAATATACCAGTGCAATTATAATGATCAGAACCGCTACAATATATCCGATCTCTGCTGCCAAACTTGTCGTAAACATATCCACTGCAGATACCACTCCGATTGCGATCAGAGCCCATCCACAGCCCTTCTCCATTTTCTTTTCGTCATAAAGCTTTTTGCGGACATCTGCATTTCCACCCTTCATGAAAATCTCCCCGTGTCCTGTAAGGAGCATAATTCCCACTATAAATGCAGCAACTGTTAAAATAAGGCTTAATGAATCCATGTTCATAATTGTTTCTCCTTTGTAAATAATCAGGCTGCCTGACAGACAGCCCTTTTAATCATTCATTTTTTAATAGAAACATACGATAGGAACACCATACTGAATAATATCGTAAAGTTCTCCCGCTTTATCCGGCGGCATATTAATGCAGCCATGGGAACCACCCTCAAGATATCTGTCGCCGCCAAAATATGGCTGCCATGAAGCATCATGGAATCCGATTCCTCCATTAAACGGCATCCAGTATGTGACAGGCTGTTCATATTCATATTTTCCATTGGGCTGCTGCTTTCCTCTCAAAACATCCGGGCTCTTTTTATAATAGAGTGTAAAAATTCCAGCCGGGGTCTGACGGTCTGCATAGCTCATGTTTCCGGATACAATATCCGATTCAAAGATATCTTCTCCGTTCTGGTAATAATACATATGCTGCTCCGAAAGATCTACCTCAATATAAGTATTTCCAAGATCATTCACACCATATGAATTGGCAGTCATAGAATAAACCGGATCTCTGACTGTCTGAGTACCGGACTGGATCTCCTGGGTAAGCTGCGCCACCTCAGATGCCTGATCTATCTGCCATCCATAGGCAGATCCATATACATAAACGGTTCTTCCGCTGGTAGTATGGAACTCACGTTCAGTACCAACTGTATCATGTGATGCAGCAAGCTGCGCTACATAATCTGCAATATGCTGCTGGAAGGATGCATCATCTCTGATCAGCTGACCCTTCTCATCAAAATTCAGCCAGTCCTTGATCGTACTGCCATCCAAAGTCACTGTCTCATCTCCAAAGGTATAGGTGATGCTTGCTTTGGTAAAATTATTGCATGCATCCAGAGATGCCTGAAGATCTGCATTATCACTTGTCACTGCAGCCTTTGCATATACATCCGGATCACTGGTAAAATCTACCGCATCCTTATTGTCGGACACAGCTTCCGAAAGAGCATTATATGCTTCCTTCAGTATCAGCTGACTTCCCTCAGTCTCAGGAACAATTTCAAACTGAGACTCCCCATAAGCTACATAAGCATCCTCAGGCGCAACCTGATTCTCCTCTTGTGCACAATTCAGTGTTTTCACCTGTGCTTTCAGCTTTTCCTTGTCAAAAGTCGTATTTTCATCTGTACTGTAAATTCTGTTCTCAGTAAACCCGGTAATCCACTCATAGGGCTTCTGGGCCTTCAAAAGCTTAAGGACACTTCCGTCAGATACATATTTATATCCAATCTGGTCTCCTGATATGGTCTGTGGATCCAAGTTCCTGGAATCTACTTCAATAGAATAATTTTCCACTTTTTCTGCAATCAGCTGCTCTACCTGATAAGCAGTCTTACCGGAACAGTCTATTCCATTGATCGTTGTTCCTTCAAAAAATTTATCTGAATAATAATATGATATTCCTGCATAAGCCGTACCTGCTGCAACAAGCAGCATTCCCAACGTAATACCGGTAATTTTTAATATTTTGTGTTTATTCTTAACCGGAGGCTCATAAGGTGCAAGATCCTCATCATTAATAGGCACATAGGCGATCTTGTCCGGTCTTGCAGATTTGCGTGCTTTCATTCTTGCACCGCCGCTGCCGTCATCTGCGCTTTTCTTCTTCTCCTCTTGGTTACCCATTTATTATCTCCTCAAAATAAGTATTACAGTTAAATATACCGAAATATTTTCAGTCTCTTTATTATAACATACTTCTTCTAATTTGCATCTGTTATTCAGATTTTTTTCAAAAAAATGCAAAACCATGCACTTTTTTACAAGTGCATGGCTGCATATATCATGATCATTCTTTATTTCGAATCTTATTTTTCAATCAGAAGGCTTTTTCCTGTCATCTCTGCAGGCTGTTCCATTCCCATAAGCTGGATCATTGTAGGAACAATATCTGCCAGGCATCCACCCTCGCGGAGAGTATATTTCGGATCTGCATTTACAAGAATAAATGGTACAGGGTTTGTAGTATGAGCAGTCCATGGTTCACCTGTCTCATAATCGATCAGCTGTTCTGCATTACCATGATCCGCACAGATAAACATCTGTCCGTCAACTTCCTTCAGTGCTTCTACAGCTTTACCTACACATTCATCTACAGTCTCAACAGCTTTGATGGCAGCAGCTTCCACACCTGTATGTCCAACCATATCCGGATTTGCAAAATTGATCACGATCACATCATATTTATCAGCTTTGATGGCCTCAACCAGTTTTTCGCATACCTGAGGAGCGCTCATCTCAGGCTGAAGATCATAGGTTGCAACCTTCGGAGATTTCACAAGAATTCTGTCTTCCCCTTTGTTTGGCTCTTCTACACCACCGTTAAAGAAGAAGGTTACATGGGCATATTTCTCTGTCTCAGCGATACGGGCCTGAGTCATATTATGTGCTGCCAAATATTCTCCAAATGTGTTCTTCAGCTGAACCTTATGGAAAGCTACCAGCTTGTTCTGGATGGTATCATCATAATCTGTAAAGCATACAAAAGTTACATGAGGTCTTGTTTTTCTCTCAAAGCCTTTAAAATCATCATCACAGAATGCTCTTGTGATCTCACGGGCACGGTCAGGGCGGAAATTAAAGAACACTACTGAATCCTTATCCGATACCACTGCAACCGGTTTTCCCTCTTTTTCGATCACTGTAGGAAGAACAAATTCATCTGTTTTATCATTGTCATAAGAAGCCTGAACTGCCTCCGGTGCAGCAGCTCCCTTAACACCTTCTCCAGAAGTAAGAGCATTATATGCAAGCTCTACACGATCCCAGCGATTGTCACGATCCATTGCATAATAACGTCCGGATACAGAGGCAATCTCGCCTACACCGATTTTCTTCATCTCAGCTTCCAGCTGTTCTACAAATTCCTTACCTGATGCAGGAGGTGTATCACGTCCATCCAGGAAGCAGTGTACATAAACTTTGCTGACTCCCTCTCTTTTTGCCATCTCCAGAAGTCCATACAGATGTGTATTGTGGCTGTGTACACCACCATCAGAAAGCAGTCCCATAAAATGAACTGCGGAATCATTTTCCCTTGCATTTTTCATTGCCGCCAGAAGAGCTTCATTCTTAAAGAAATCTCCATCCTGGATCTCTTTGGTAATTCTTGTAAGCTCCTGATATACAATACGGCCGGCCCCCATATTCATGTGACCAACTTCAGAGTTACCCATCTGTCCGTCCGGAAGACCGACTGCCAGACCGGAAGCATTTCCTTTTACAAAAGGATACTCTGCCATCAGCTTATCCATTACAGGTGTTTTCGCTTCATAAACAGCATTGCCTTCTTTCCTGTCATTTAATCCATAACCATCAAGGATCATTAATACAGTTGGTTTTTTACTCATAATATTCTCCTTTATATTGTGACTTTGTAACTGTATCCCGCATTTTGACTCTGCAGGATATACAGTCTATATCTCTTTCATGTTTCCTACTATATAGTATCAAAAATAGAAAATTTTTCAATTCTTTTCTTTATAAAATCTTTCCGGATTTTTTTACATTATTTACCATACACCCGGATAATCGTGGAAATCTTACGGACAGAATCTCTGTTCCGGATTTCTTCTATAGCAGTACGGAAATCACCTTCTCTTACCTTTTCCGTAATCACAACAACCTCCGCGCATCCCTCAACTTTGGTATCTTTCTGGATGATCTGGGCTACACTGACCTGATATTTTGCAAAAATCGCTGTCATTTCCGCCAGCACACCGCAACGATCCTCTACCTTCAGGCGAAGGAAATAACGGTTATGGGTATCCTCCATCTTCTTCACCGGAATCTGCTTGTAACAGGTACAGCCAATCCGGCCACTGCAGCCTGCCAGTATGTTGCGCACAACATCAAAAACATCTCCTACAACAGCACTGGCTGTAGGAAGCTCTCCTGCTCCCCGTCCAAAGAACATAGCATCCTCTACTGCATCTCCGTGTACAAATACGGCATTATAAGAATCGTTTACTGTAGCAAGAGGATGCGTGCTTGGAATCAGCATCGGGCAGACATATGCTTCAATACCATCTTCTGTATTTCTGGCAACTCCCAAAAGCTTAATAGCTCTGCCCATTTCTTTTGCATAATGGATATCCTTGGATGTGATCTTTGCAATTCCCTCTGTGTAAACATCATTAAACACTACTCTGGAATTAAACGCTACAGAAGCAAGAATAGCAACCTTACGTCCGGCATCCAGTCCCTCAATATCAGCAGTGGGATCAGCCTCCGCGTATCCCAGTTCTGTAGCCAGAGCAAGAGCATCCTTAAACTCCATCCCTTCCTGAGACATCTTGGTCAGGATAAAGTTTGTCGTACCATTTACAATTCCCATAACCTCTGTCATATGATTTCCTGCAAGACACTGTTTCAGCGGACGGATGATAGGAATTCCTCCGGCAACTGCCGCTTCAAACAGGAAATCAACCTTCTTCGCATGTGCAGCATCCAGAAGCTCATGTCCATGGACAGCAATCAGATCTTTGTTGGCAGTTACCACATGCTTTCCTGCATTTAATGCCTGAAGAATATATTCTCTGGCAGGATTGATCCCACCGATCAGTTCTATTACGATTTCAATTTCCGGATCCTCTAAAATACTTTCCCAGCTGTTGGTGAGTACGGAAGGATCCTTTACCTTTGCAGCAGCTTTCTCTACATTTCTGACAAGAATTCTGGTGATTTCTACCTTGCAGCCAACTTTGGCTGACATTTCCTCTTCCTGGCTTTTCAGTACCTTGTACACACCGGTTCCTACTGTTCCCAGTCCCAACAGTGCGGCTTTGATAACTCTATCACTCATTTTCCGGAGTTCCCCTTTCTGCCTGTATCTTCTTTCATTTCTAACGGATATTCTCAATCCACTTTGATTAATTAAAGCTGTTTTTTATAGTAGGGCAGAATCCGTCATTTGTCAAGTTCGTCTGCGTTTTTCAGCAATTTATCTGTGCCTCCAGTTTCCGGAGTTTTTTCTCCTGCCACCTGATATACAGTCCTCCCCCTACAAGCAGTCCTGTCAGGCATAGCACAACCCCCACTGCCAGACCAATATATTGCATCTTCTCTTTCTTCTGATCCGGTGCACCAGTGATCAGACACCGAAGCATGCATCCGTCAAAAAGCGCAGTAATTCCTGCTATCATTACACATTTCCATTTGTTCATGAATGCCTCTCCTTCCCATAGTGTCTTTATAAAGACACTATTCTATCTCCTATTTTACCGTGATAATAAGACTATATCAAGAACAAAACGGACGGTTTATACAAATGATAAGCTATGACAGATTTTGGGAAACGCTAAAAAAGCGGGGACTGACCCAGTATGACCTGTATACCACCTACGGTATACATCGTTCACTTCTGGACAGGCTCCGCCATAATCAGAATATCGAAATCCTTACCCTGGATCATCTGTGTGCCATTCTCGATTGTAATTTCAGTGACATCGTAGAGCACCTTCCAGATGATGATGAAAAAAATAAAACCTATTACACTCTCTGATGGATTTCTTTTTTATATTATTATCGTATAGAAATTTTGTTATTCCAAAGAACATTTTGTACTTTTCTCTGTTTTTGTTTTCTGAAATGCCATCCATCCGTTTTTTCCCTGCATTTCAAAAGTTCCGCAATAACTGAACCCACATTTTTTCAAAAGTCTCTGCATAGGATAATTATCCTTATAAGTATCTATCCTCACATTTGGAAACTGTTGGTATGCCCAGTTCAGGCAAAAGGCTGCTGCCCCCTTTACAATTCCTGTGGAAGCAATTCTGTGAACCACTGCATAAGGGCTTTCATTCAGCCATTTCCCCTCAATGTTGCTATAGCATTCCTCGTTCTCAACTGCATAATAAAAAACGCAGGCCAGCCGGTCTCCTTCCATGCATAAATAGGTTTTATCCAGCGTTCTTTCTACCAGTTCCCGAGGTGGGTAGGACTCTCCCCACTGATCTCCATTATTATGAGTTCTCATAAATTCTCTGGCATTATTATAGACATCCAATACTTTTTTCAAATCTGCTGAAGTTGCTTTTTGTATTCTCATCTTTTCTATCTATAGCAATCCTCGTAAATAATGCATTATTTTAGAGGATTGCTATAACTTGTCCTTTCTGTAAATTGCTTTGTAAGAAGGCAAACGACTTCACAATGTTCTGTGAAGCTGAACATGTCTACCGGCTGTATTTTCCGAGTCACATATCCATGCTTTGTGAGAAATTCCAGATCCCTGGCCAAAGTATCAGGTCCGCAGGAAATATAAACGATCCTGGAAGGTCCCAGTTTTACCATAGATGTCAGGAATTTTTCCGTGCTGCCGGTACGGGGCGGATCCATAAATACCACATCTGCCCTTTCCCCCTCTGACACCATTCCTTCCATAAACTCTCCTGCATCTCCCTGATAGAATCTGGCGTTTGTAATTTTGTTTTCCCTGGCATTTACGATTGCATCCCGAACAGCATTTTTATTCAGTTCTATGCCAATCACTTCCCTGGCTTTTCCAGCTGCCACCAGACCAATAGTTCCAATTCCGCAATAAGCATCGATGACCTGTTCTTTTCTGCCCAGACCAGCATATTCAATAGCTGTTTTATAGAGCAGTTCTGTCTGCACAGGATTTACCTGATAAAAGGATTGCGGTGAAATGCGGAAAGTACAGCCACAAAGCCTGTCTCTGATAAAACCTTTTCCATAGAGCACGATATCACGTTCACCCAGAACCATACTGGTTTTTTTATCATTTACATTCAGAACTACTGTAGATATCTGTGGAAACTTCTTACGCAGAGCCTTTACAAAATTATTCTTGGATGGAAAAATCGGAGAAGCTACAACCAGAACCACCATAATTTCATCTGTTGAAAAGCCTCTCCTGACCAGCACATGGCGAAGCAGCCCATATCCTGTATCCTCATCGTAGGTTTTGATTCTGAAAGACTTCAACATATCTCTGATTGCCCGGATAATTTCCTGACTGATTTTATCTTCGATCATGCACTCCTCAACAGGAACCACTCTGTGCGTTCCAGCCTCATAGGTTCCGCAGATTACATTTCCTTTTTTATCTCTGTCAAATACAGCATGTACTTTATTTCTATAATAAAAAGGATTCTCCATTCCAATAATCGCTTTCACATTGCCATATTTCTTCAAAAGCTTATTCATATTTTTCTGTTTGATTTTAATCTGCTCTGTATAAGAGACTCCCTGATACTGACAACCGCCACATTTTTTCCATACCTTGCATTTCTCAGGTAACTGTGGTTTTTCTCTCTTTTCTTCCATTTATAACAACCCTTCCTATTTGCAATAAGGCGGATCCAAGCGGACATTCGCCTATAATCTCTGCACCATTATAGCAAGTCCTTCAAATATTCGCAATCCACATTCTCTCTATTTTCCAGATGTTTTCCAAGCATCAGAGTCGAATATTGTATATTTTTGTCGAAATGTTTTTGGAAGAATTATGTTGTAATCCGTAGACCAATGTAGAAAAATATGTTATACTTTGTACATACCAAAGAGAAATATAAATATCAACAATGCAAAGGATAAACAGTTCAAATTACAAATGACAGCAACTCACCAGTACAAAGGATAAATTTTCAGGAATCTGAATATTACAGAACTGCAGATACACCTTTTAAAATACTAATGATAAAACTTAAGGCTTCCGGCATAATAACCGGAAGCCTTTTTCTGTCATTTTTTATCTCAAAAATGTATCAGTATATTATTTCTCGTTTGGACACATTAGCTAAATCTAGCTATTTATTTATAATTTACGATCTGACCGAATTCTTCTTTCAGGGAAGCACCGCCAACAAGACCGCCATCAATGTCTGCCTGAGCAAACAGATCTGCTGCTGTCTTGGAGTTTACAGAACCGCCGTACTGGATACGGATAGCTGCTGCTGTAGCATCATCATAGATCTCAGCGATACATTTACGGATTTCACCGCAAACTTCCTGAGCCTGCTCAGTTGTAGCTGTTTTGCCTGTTCCGATTGCCCAGATTGGCTCATAAGCGATAACTGCTGTCTTAGCCTGATCTGCTGTAACACCCTGGAATCCAACTTTAACCTGCTGACGGATGAAGTCCATTGTCACGCCCTGCTCTCTCTGAGTAAGAGTTTCGCCACAGCACATGATAGGTGTGATTCCATGTTCGAAAGCTTTGAGAACTTTCTTGTTAACATCTTCGTTTGTTTCTCCGAAGTATTCTCTTCTTTCGGAATGTCCGAGAACAACATATTTAACGCCAGCATCTACCAGCATGTTCGGAGAGATTTCTCCTGTATATGCACCTTTCTCTTCAAAGTACATATTCTCAGCACCAACCTGGATGTTTGTTCCTTTAGCAGCTTCTACAACCGGGATAATATCGATTGCAGGTACACAGAATACTACATCAACTTCTTCGTTAGCTACTAATGGTTTTAATGTTTCTACTAATTTGACTGCCTCGCTTGGTGTCATGTTCATTTTCCAGTTACCAGCGATAATTTTCTTTCTTGCCATGATAATTTATCTCCTTAATTAAACGTTCAATGTTTATTTATCATTTGCTGCTGCAACACCAGGAAGTTCTTTTCCTTCCAGGAATTCAAGAGATGCACCGCCACCTGTAGAGATGTGTGTCATCTTATCGCCATAGCCAAGGATATTAACGGCTGCTGCAGAATCACCACCACCGATGATAGTTGTAGCATCTGTATCAGCAAGTGCTTTGGCAACAGCTTCTGTACCATGAGCGAAGTTCGGCATTTCGAAGCAGCCCATCGGTCCATTCCATACAACTGTCTTAGCATCTTTTACAGCCTCAGCAAAAAGCTTCTCTGTTTCCGGTCCGATATCCATTCCTTCCCATCCGTCCGGGATCTCGCCACGTTTTACAACCTGAATATTGCAGTCATTGGAGAAGCTGTCACCGATTCTGTTATCTACAGGAAGAAGAAGTTTTACACCTTTTTCTTCTGCTTTTTTCATCATGTCTAATGCATACTGAAGATAGTCATCCTCACAGAGAGACACACCGATATGTCCGCCCATAGCTTTGGAGAATGTATAAGACATACCACCACCAATAATAAGTGTATCTACTTTATCAAGAAGGTTATTGATTACAGAAATCTTACTGGAAACCTTAGCTCCGCCAAGGATAGCAACGAATGGTCTCTCAGGATTGTTTACTGCATTTCCAAGGAAATCGATTTCCTTCTGCATTAAGTAACCAACAACTGCTGTATCAACATATTTGGTAACACCAACATTAGAGCAGTGTGCTCTGTGGGCTGTACCAAATGCATCATTAACAAATACATCACAAAGAGAAGCGAGTTCTTTGCTGAATTCGTCTCCGTTCTTTGTTTCTTCTGCACGGTAACGTGTATTCTCAAGTAAGATAACGTCTCCGTCTTTCATCTCAGCTACTGCTGCTTTTGCGTTTGGTCCTACTACTTCAGGATCTGCTGCAAATTTAACTTCCTGTCCTAACAATTCAGAAAGACGTACTGCAACCGGTGCAAGAGATAATTCAGGTTTCGGTTCTCCCTTCGGTTTTCCAAGGTGAGAGCAGAGAATAACCTTTCCGCCATCAGCGATCAGTTTTTTGATTGTAGGAAGAGCTGCAACCAGACGGTTCTCATCTGTAATCTTTCCATCCTGAAGCGGAACATTGAAGTCACATCTTACAAGAACTTTTTTGCCTTTTACATTGATATCATCAACAGATTTTTTATTCAGCATTTGTGGTGCCTCCTTAATAATATTCTTTAACTGTTACAACGCGAAAAAGGTCCGGTCCAAATCAGACCGGACCCTTCGTTGGAGTCTATTCCTTTACACTTACTGAAAATTAAGCGTTCAGTAATTTACCAAAGTGTTTGATTGTACGAACCATCTGGCTTGTGTAGGAGTTCTCGTTGTCATACCAGGAAACTACCTGTACTTCTGTTGTGCCATTCTCAAGTGGAAGAACCATTGTCTGAGTAGCATCGAACAGAGAACCAAATCTCATACCAACGATATCGCTGGAAACGATTTCATCTTCGTTGTATCCGAAAGATTCGTTAGAAGCTGCTTTCATAGCTGCGTTGATCTGCTCTTTAGTTACATTTCCTTCAACAACAGCTGTAAGGATTGTAGTAGAACCTGTTGGGGTTGGAACACGCTGTGCAGAACCGATAAGTTTTCCGTTCAGTTCTGGGATAACAAGACCGATTGCTTTAGCAGCACCTGTGCTGTTCGGAACGATATTAACTGCAGCTGCACGTGATCTTCTCAGATCGCCTTTTCTCTGCGGTCCGTCAAGTGTCATCTGATCGCCTGTGTAAGCGTGGATTGTGCACATGATACCGGATTTGATTGCAGCAAGATCGTTAAGTGCTTTAGCCATTGGAGCTAAGCAGTTTGTTGTACAGGAAGCTGCGGAAATGATATGATCTTCTTTTGTAAGAGTATCATGGTTTACATTGTAAACGATTGTCTTAAGATCGTTTCCTGCAGGAGCGGAAATGATAACATGTTTAGCGCCAGCATCGATATGAGCCTGAGCTTTGTCTTTGGATGTATAGAATCCAGTACACTCAAGAACTACGTCTACGCCGATTTCTCCCCATGGAAGTTCAGCAGCGTTAGCCTTTGCATAAATTTTGATTTCTTTTCCGTCAACTGTGATGGAATCTTCTCCAGCCTGAACTGTGTCTGCAAGAGCATATCTTCCCTGTGTTGAGTCATATTTTAATAAGTGAGCAAGCATTTTAGGAGATGTTAAGTCGTTGATTGCTACGATTTCAAATCCTTCTGCTCCAAACATCTGACGGAATGCAAGACGTCCGATACGTCCAAAACCATTGATTGCAACTTTTACTGCCATGATAAAATTCCTCCTATGAATTAAGTGGTTAATCATAATAATTCTTTTGTTTGTTAAAGAATCATCAACCTGTATTGTATTGTACATAATTCCAAACAAAAATTCAAGGGGATTTTATAAAAAACAATTAAAAATAAGTAAAAATTCCCAGGACCTATGTTATACTGAACAATATTAATATACTATAGTAGATTTTCTCTACTGTTTAACAGGAGGTATAGCATGAAAAAAGGTATATTATGGGACTGTCATATGCATTCTTCTTTTTCTGCTGATTCTGACACTCCAATGGAAAACATGGTTCTGAAAGCCCTCTCTCTTGGACTGAAAGGTGTCACTTTTACCGAACATCTGGATCCCGATTATCCTTCCACTCCGGAATCTCTTGATTTTTCTCTGGATCTATTTTCCTACAGGAAAGAGCTGTTCCGGCTGCAGGAAATCTATAAGGATAAAATACAGCTTCGTTTCGGCATTGAGCTTGGGCTCCAGCCCCAGCTTGAAAAATATTTCCACAATCTGACAGAGAATACTCCCTTTGACTTTGTAATCGGATCCTCCCATGTAGTCCATGGGTATGACCCTTATTATCCTGATTTTTTTGAAGGACGCAAAGAATTCCGATGTTATATGGAATATTTTGAATCCATCCTGGAGAATCTGTCTGTTTACCATGGTTTTGATGTTTATGGACATCTTGACTATGTTGTCAGATACGGTCCTAACAAAAACCGCGAATATTCATACGGACGGTACAAAGATATCCTGGACGAAATTCTGAAGAAACTGATTTCCATGAATAAAGGAATTGAATTGAATGCCGGCGGATACCATTATGGTCTGGGAGAGCCAAATCCCTGCATCGACGTCATTCGCCGATACAGAGAGCTGGGCGGTGAAATCATCACTGTAGGTGCCGATGCCCACACCCCGGATAAAATCGCCTGGGAATTTGCCAAAGCCGCAAACGTATTAAGCGACTGCGGATTCCGTTATTATACAGTTTTCAAAAACCGTAGTCCTGAATTTCTTCCTCTGTAATTTATTTTTGTACTCTGTCAAGAAATCTGGCAAAAAAGCCTTTTTCTGCATCTTCCTTATCCAGAGACTTCGCATATATTTTTCTGATCCATTCAGTGAGCGCATCAATGACGATAGGAGAAAATGTCATCAGCAGAAATACAAGAATAATCATTCCAAATTCCAGGGATCCAAGGGTCAGAAGATTCTGCAGGATGACTGCACTTCCGAAAAATATAAACTGCATTCCATATATAATCGTCTTTCTGTAGGTATTCAGCGGAGAATATACCGTACGCAGGGCAGACATATAATTCCATCCGGTTACCAGCACACATGCTGTATTAAGCATTATAGTTGAATGATAAACATTCTGACAAACCAGCATAATGGTAAATACACATCCTGTAATCGTAACTGCAGCAGGAAATGCATTCATAAATACATGTCTCAGGAAAGTATGGTCAATCTTATTGTAATTATTCTCCTGTGTCAGCAAAAAGGTAGGAATTCCCACTGCACAGGCACTGATCAGCGACATCTGTATGGGTTCAAATGGATATGCACTTCCAAAAAAGATAGTGATCAGTGCAAGCATTACAGAGAACATTGTCTTGATCAGAAACATGGACGCTGCACTTCGGATATTATTTACTACCCTGCGTCCCTGATTCACAATATGAGGCATGGCCGCAAAATTGGAATCCAACAGCACCACATTGGCAATATTCTTGGCTGCATCACTTCCTGCTGCCATGGCAATACTGCAGTCTGCTTCCTTCAATGCCAGAACATCATTTACACCATCACCAGTCATGGCAACTGTATGCTTCTGGGATTGCAGTGCCTGTACCATCTGCTTTTTCTGCTGAGGAGTAACACGTCCAAAGACACTGTACTCAGCCACAGCCTTCTGCATTTCCTCCGGAGTAGTGATCGTTGTTGCATCAATATAACGATCCCCATTCTTAAGTCCTGCTCTCTTTGCAATTGCAGCTACTGTAACCGGATCATCACCGGAGATCACTTTCAGATCCACACCCTGGCTGTCAAAAAAGGCAAGGGTATCCGGTGCTTCCTGCCTGATCACATCTGTAATAAGAATGAAAGCTATGGGCTGCAGCCCCTCCGGAAGCTTCATTTCCTGTGCCTGTTGTTCGCTGTGAGCCAGCACAAGTACACGCATTCCAGACTGGGCATAACCGGCACAGGCTGCTGTAAGCTGTTCATTTCCCTCCGGAAACAGAAACTGGGCAGCACCCATCAGATAAGTTCCCTGTCCTTCAAAAACAGCACCACTGTATTTCCTGTCCGATGAAAACGGAATAGCATGTACCGGCTTCATATCCTTTCTGACAGAAAAGCGCTGGCGCAGAGCATCTGCTGTAGCATTCTGGTCTGTTAATACATTCATCAGATTTCCCATAACATAATCCACATTTTTCAATGCTGCCTGATCTTCTTCGGAAATCTGTTCTGTACTTTCTATATTTTCTGCAGCTTCCGCCTCTTCTGCAATCCTCTCAGAAACCTCTTCTGTTTTATATAATTTCACACTGTCCACACACATGGTACCTTCTGTGATGGTTCCTGTTTTGTCCAGACACAAAGTGTCTACCCTAGCCAGAGTCTCAATACAATAAAGCTCCTGAACCAGTGTTTTTTTTGTTGCCAGCACCAGAGAGCCCAAAGTCAGAGCCACACTGGTAAGAAGCACCAGTCCTTCCGGTATCATACCCAAAACTGCTGCTACCATATTGACCACGGAATCCTTCAGGCTGTCCCCAACAATATAATATTGCTTATAAAACAGTAATGCACCCAGGGGAACAATAATAATACTGATCACCTTCAAAATTGCATTCAGTGAATTACGAAGTTCTGAATTATGGCGTTTAAACTCCTTGGCTTCACTGGTGATTTTCGATGCATAGTTGTCCTTGCCCACATGAATCACCTGGCAGCAGGCCTCTCCTGATGTCACAAAGCTGCCTGAATACAGCTCATCTCCTGTATTTTTCACCAGGTTATCTGACTCTCCGGTAAGAAGTGACTCATTTACCTCCAGAGTTCCCTCCAGCATTTTTGCATCTGCCGGAATCTGATCTCCTGTTTTTAAAAATATCAGATCATCCTGCACCAGCTTCTCTGTAGAAATACTCCACTTTTTGCCATCACGCAGCACTACCGTTTTGCTCTCAGTGAGAATTGCCAGCTTGTCAATGGTTTTCTTTGCACGTACCTCCTGAATAATACCGATCACAGTATTGATCAGAATAATTCCCACAAACATGGAATTCTTATACGACCTTACACACAATACCAGCACCAGAAGCACAAGGTTCAAAAAGTTAAAAAAAGTTAAGGTGTTTTCCCTTATGATCTGTTTATATGTTCTGGTATTAGGATTTTCATTGGCATTAACCAGCCCCTGTTCAATTCTCTCCTGTACTTGTTCACTTGTAAGTCCTGTCATTTTTACCTCCAGCCTTATTCTTATATCTTTTATAATAACACAGGGCAGATGATAATAATCACCCGCCCCACTTTTTTCACTCTATATAACGAACAAACTCCTTTTATGGATTCAGGCTGCCGGAAGTTTATCTGATCAATATTCTTCCTCTTCAGCTTCTTCGCCTTCATGAATATCAGATTTCGGTTTTTTCAGGCCCTCAATCTCAATATGATGCTTCTGTGCATAGTCCCACAGCGCAGCATGAATTGCTTCCTCCGCAAGCAAGGAGCAATGAACTTTTACAGGTGGAAGTCCATCCAGAGCTTCCATAACTGCTTTGTTTGTAACCTGCATAGCTTCTTCGATTGTCTTACCCTTTACCATCTCTGTAGCCATACTGCTGGTTGCAACCGCTGCACCGCATCCAAAGGTTTTGAATTTACAGTCTTTGATAATATGTGTTTCATCATCAATATCAAGAAAAATTCTCATGATATCTCCACATTTTGCATTACCTACTGTACCTACACCACTTGCGTCTTCTATTTCTCCAACATTACGGGGATGCTGGAAATGATCCATTACTTTCTCACTATAAGCCATTGTTCTTCCTCCTGACAAGTACTTTTATAATTATTTATGTTTTTTTACAAAATCTTCATATAATGGAGACATATTTCTCAGATGCTCTACGATTTCTTTCAGTCTGTCAATAACAAAATCCACGTCTTCCATGGTTGTCTCTTCGCTGAGTGTCATACGCAGAGAACCATGTGCGATCTCATGAGGCAGGCCAATTGCCAGCAGTACATGGGATGGATCCAGAGATCCTGATGTACATGCAGAGCCGCTGGATGCACAGATGCCGTAATTATCAAGCATCAGAAGCAGGGATTCCCCCTCTACAAACTGAAAGCTCACATTAACATTATTCGGAAGTCTCTTTACACGATCTCCGTTTACCTTTACATAAGGAATTTCCGTTTCAATCCTCTGGATCATATGATCTCTGATCTGGATTTCCTTAGCTGTACGTTCTTTCATGGATGCATTTGCTCTGGCAGCAGCTGCACCATAACCTACGATTCCCGGAACATTTTCTGTACCTGCACGACGCTTACGTTCCTGTGCTCCGCCATGTACAAAGGAACGGATTTTCACACCCTTGCGGATATAAAGGAAACCGATTCCTTTTGGTCCGTTGATCTTATGTCCGCTGGAGCTTAACATATCAATGTTACACTCATCCACATTGATCGGAACCTGGCAGAATGCCTGAACTGCATCTGTATGGAAAAGAATTCCGTGTTCCTTTGCAATACGGCCAATCTCTTTGATCGGCTGGATAGTTCCGATCTCGTTGTTTGCAAACATCACAGAAATCAGAATCGTCTCCGGTGTGATTGCTTTCTCAAGTTCATCAAGCTTTACAATACCATTCTCATCAACATCCAGGTATGTGATCTTTGCTCCACGTTCTTTTTCCAGATACTCACAGGTATGCAGGATAGCATGATGCTCGATCTTAGTTGTGATAATGTGATTTCCCTTGGATTTATATGCTTCAAAAGCAGCTTTCAGTGCCCAGTTGTCAGACTCTGAACCTCCTGCTGTAAAATAGATTTCCTCTTTTTTTGCACCGAGAACCTCTGCAATCTGTTCTCTTCCTCTGGTAATAGCTTCTTTACTCTTTCCGGCAAAATCGTAGATGCTGGATGGGTTTCCGTAATATTCTGAAAAATACGGCATCATTGCCTGAACAACCTCAGGCGCTGTCTTTGTTGTCGCAGCATTATCCAGATAGATCATTTTTCCCATTTTCTTATCCTCCTGATTTATTCATAGTATATTCGCAACTGTAAAGTATCTTCACTGTTACGAATCCTTTACCCTTTTTTCTCATGTGCTATTCGGCTTTCTTCGATCAGTTCGCCAAGCATCAGAGTATCTACTGCATTTGTAATACTGTCATTAATTCTCTTCCAGACATTCTTTGCCACACATACATCACTTCCGTGGCAGGTTCCGTCATTCTCAATCCCCGGGCAGACCGCAGCCTCCAGACCACCTTCCAGTACACGAAGAATATCACCTACTGAGATTTCCTCTGCCGGTCTGCCAAGGCGGTAACCTCCATATGCTCCTCTGCTGCTTGTCACAAGCCCCGCTTTTTTCAGCATGGCCATGAGCTGCTCCAGATAGCTTACAGAGATGTCCTGTCTTTCTGCAATACTCTGTAATGACACGGTTTCATTTTCACTGTGCAGTCCCAGATCTATTAACGCTTTCAAGCCATATCTGGCTCTTGTTGACAGTTTCATTTTTTCACCTCATTTAATTCCCAGTGTTTCCCTCGGATTTCATGATTACTTTATCAAAAACAAATTGTTCTGTCAAGGCTGTTTTTCACATATATTGACAAAAAAAGGAATTGTTCCTGAATATGTCCAAAAAGCTCTTTATCAGAGGAACCCTGCTGCTTACCTTCAGTGGATTACTGAGCAGGCTGGCAGGCTTCTTTTACAGAATATTCCTTTCCCATACCATTGGTGCGCAGGGGCTGGGAATTTTTCAGCTTACAGTTCCCCTGCAGCTTCTGTTTATGTCCCTGTGTGCTTCCGGAATTCAGACAGGAATTTCCCGTCTTACTGCTTCTGCCAAAGCACAAAATCACAGCCATCAAAAAGGAGACTACTTTGTCTGCGGTGCAGTTTTTTCTGTTGTGCTGTCTGTTATTCTGGCCTGTCAGCTCTGTTTCTTCGGAGATTTCTGGTCGAAAGAAATATTAAAAGAACCTCAGACTCTGGGTCTGCTCCGGCTGCTTGCTTTTTCCCTTCCTCCGGCCACTCTTCATGTCTGTATAAACAGCTATTATTTCGGTATCAAAAAAGCAGGTATTCCATCTGCCATCCAGCTCCTGGAACAGTTTTCCAGAATTGGTGGCTGTTATCTTATATACCGAATCCTTATCTCACAGAAACGTCCTGCAACCCCGCTGATTGCAGCCGGCGGAAACCTGATCGGAGAAGCTGTAGCCGCGTTTCTCTCATTATTTCTTATCAGTATGCATTTTCATCTTGATAAATATACTTTTTTCTGCCAATCCCCCAAAGCAGGTCCACTGTTGAAAAAATTTTTTAATACTTTAAAAAAACTTTTTCCCATATCTGTTCCCCTTACTCTAAACAAAGTTCTGCTCACAGTACTTGCAGGCATAGAGGTTCTGTTAATTCCCAACAGACTGCGGTTATCCGGTTTAAGCAGATCCGATTCTCTTGAAATATATGGAATTTTTACAGGTATGGCACTGCCACTGATTTTATTTCCCTCTACCCTTACGAACTCCGTATCGGTCATGCTGCTGCCCTCCATTGCCGAACTCCAGGCTCTTGGCTGTCAAAAACGGATCCATTATGTGATCCGCCGTACCCTTGGATGCTGTACAGTTCTGGGAACCGGATGTATGTTTCTGTTTTTTATTATGGGGCAATTTTTAGGAACTTTTTTATTTCACAATACCACTGCCGGCATCTGCATTCAGGCTCTGTCCTTTGTCTGCCCTTTTTTGTACCTAAACACAACGCTCACCAGTATTCTGAACGGTCTTGGAAAGTCCGGCCTCTGCCTGCTCTACAGCAGTATCAGTATTTGTATCCGCGTTGCTTTTGTTCTGCTTGTCATACCCCTTCTTGGAATCCGGGGATATTTCTGCGGACTTCTTTTAAGCGAAATGCTTCTGACTATTTTACTTTTGGTATCGACATTCCGATTGTAATGGTTTATACTTCTGAATGCCGACAAAAGATTTAAAGGAGATACAAACCATGGGATTCGATTTCATAAAAAAATTACCGACCCCTGAAGAAATCCGCAATCAATTTCCTATTGATGCAGAACTTCAGGCAATCAAAGATGCCCGCGACAAAGAACTTAAAGATGTTTTTACAGGCAAATCTGATAAATTTCTCGCAATCATTGGTCCATGTTCCGCAGACAATGAAGATGCAGTGCTGGACTATCTGACCAGACTTCGCAAAGTCCAGGAGAAAATTGCTGATAAGGTTATCATTGTGCCCCGCGTCTATACCAATAAACCGCGTACCACAGGCGAAGGATACAAAGGTATGGTACATCAGCCAGATCCGGAAAAACAGCCAAATCTCCTTGCAGGCCTTATTGCGATCCGCAAAATGCATATCCACGCTATTCGGACCAGTGGAATGACCTGCGCAGACGAAATGTTATACCCTGAGAATTACCGTTATCTTTCAGACCTTCTTTCCTATGTTGCTGTAGGTGCACGTTCCGTAGAGGATCAGCAGCACCGCCTGACTGTCAGCGGCATGGACGTTCCTGCAGGTATGAAAAATCCTACAAGCGGCGATTTGTCTGTTATGCTCAACTCTGTGGTAGCAGCACAGGGTGGACATCGTTTTATTTACAGAAGCTGGGAAGTGGAAACCACCGGTAATGAACTTGCTCATACCATTCTCCGGGGTGCAGTCAATAAACACGGAGAAACTATTCCCAATTATCATTACGAAGACCTCCGACTCCTCCTGGAAAAATATCAGCAGAAAAATCTGAAAAACCCTGCAGTAATCGTAGATACCAACCATTCTAATTCCAACAAACAGTATGAGCAGCAGGTGCGAATTGCAAAAGAGGTTCTTCACAGCCGTCTCGTTGACCCGGAAATCCGTACTCTGGTAAAAGGACTTATGATCGAAAGCTATATCGAACCAGGCAACCAGAAGATCGGCTGCAATCACATATATGGCAAATCTATTACCGATCCTTGTCTGGGATGGGAAGAATCAGAAAAACTTCTGTATACTATCGCAGAAATGTGCTGAGTAAAGCGGACATTCGCAATCCGCTTCGCTACTTGCTCATGAACGCAGTCGCTTCGCGATATCTGCGTTCAAAAAAGATCCACCAGTTAACCTGGCGGATCTTTTTTAATGACGGGGATGAGATTTCATATATACATCCCGCATTTTATTTACACTCATTCCCAGATAAATCTGGGTCGTGGAAATATCCGAATGTCCCAGCATTTCCTGCACACTGCGGATATCAGCACCATTTTGAAGCATATGAACTGCAAAAGAATGTCTCAATGTATGGGGAGTAATATCCCCCCTAATCCCTGCAGCATCTGCATACCCCTTCAGTACCTTCCAGAATCCCTGTCTGCTCATAGCTTTACCTGAACAATTGGTAAACAACGCTGTTTCTTCTTTGTTCTCAACGAAAGCAGGTCTGGACACTGCCATATATTTCTCCAGTGCCTTTTTGCAGGGAATTCCTATGGGTATAATTCTCTCTTTTTCATGATCATGACAAATCACATAGCCCAGCTGCAGGTTTACATCCGAAACCTGCAAATGAAGCATCTCACTCACTCTCATTCCTGTAGCATATAAAAGTTCCAGCATCGCACTGTCTCTAATGCCTTTTACATTTTCACGGTCAGGCTTCTGCAATAATCTGTCTACTTCCTCCACAGTAAGAATCTCCGGTGCTTTTTTTTCTACCTTTGGAGGTTTCAGATTCTCTGCCGGATCACTGGTGATCACACCTTCCTTCCAGAGAAATTGAAAAAATGCCCTGATCGATGCCACGCTTCTGGATATAGAGGCAGCTGCAAATTTCTCCCTCTCCATATAGCTTATATATCCTTCCAGCTCCAGTTCTTTTACCTCTGCCACAGACATAACGCCACGATTTTTCAGAAAATCCCACATTTTTTTCAGATCACGCTGATAAGACATTTCTGTATTTATTGATGTTTTCTTTATATCATGCAAATATGCAATAAATTCTCTAATTTCCAGTTCCATAGTGTGCTACTTTCCGCTCCTGATTTTGTTTCTCAATATTGCATATGTATTATACTGTTAATTTGACATAAAATCAAACCTTTTTTTATTCTGAAATCCAGTAAAATCAAGGCTTTTCGAGGAATTCTACCACATATCGGATATTTTATGACAACCCGCACAAAATATTGTAAAAATTTTTTATATCTGGCGAATACTGCCTGATTCCTGTGATTATTTCAGATAATCCAGAATTTTTTCTGCGATCCAGGGATTCAGATAACATTCTGCCAGAATCCCTCCGGACAAAAACAATGCAGATATACCTGTTTTTCCCAAATAACGTTTTTTGTTCACAGGAAATAATTCTCTGTGTTTCCAGATATCTATGGACTGTTCCCATATCTGTTCCATCAAAAAAATCCATCCCGGAATATACAAAAGATATTGTGGGAACAGAAGCCCTGTTCCGATCAGACCACCCAATAATCCAAACTCCAGAATCGAGACAGCAATCACCATCCCTATCCGGCATCCCAGGATCAGAAGCCCTGTCACTGCCAATGGTGCCCCAAAAACAGAAAATCCACAGATCATACATAAACTCCAAAGGCTTCCCCTGAACTTTATAATCTCTTTCAGATATTCTACCCCTGACACACTTCCCGATGCAGTAAATGATGTCAGATAATAGATTGCTTCCAGAGTTCCCTGATGCCACTCTGTTTTCCAGATCAAATTAGGTATAAAACTGCCCAGCAGGAAACCACACATACACAAAATCAAGCCCGGAAATCTCTTTTTTTCTTCCATAACTTCACCCTGTACCAGTCTACTCCCTGCTCAGGAAAATTATGCGTGGCATCTGTTATTTTCAAAACCGTCTGTCATCAGATTCACGTAGCACAATAAAAGCCCTACAGACTGTTTTTACACAATCTGCAAGGCTTATATCTGCAAAGAACTATTTATTTAGCGTAGTCTATGGCTCTGCTTTCGCGGATCACATTGACTTTAATCTGACCAGGGTATTCAAGCTCTGATTCAATCTGTTTCGCAATATCATGTGCCAAAAGAACCATATCTGCATCGTTTACATGTTCCGGTACGACCATTACACGTATTTCTCTGCCTGCCTGAATAGCAAAAGATTTATCAACGCCCTTGAACTGGTTTGTAATATCTTCCAGCTGCTGCAGACGGTTTGTATATGTCTCTAGCGTCTCACGTCTTGCACCAGGTCTGGCTGCTGAAATAGCATCCGCTGCCTGTACAATACATGCAATCAGTGATTCCGGTTCTACATCTCCATGATGGGATGCAACTGTATTGATGACAATGGGGGATTCCTTATATTTCTTACAAAGATCCACACCAATCTGAATATGTGAGCCTTCTACTTCATGGTCAATCGACTTACCGATATCATGAAGAAGACCTGCACGTTTTGCCATCCGGACATCCACTCCAACCTCTCCAGCCAGCATTCCTGACAGCTGTGCTACTTCAATAGAATGCTTCAACGCATTCTGACCATAGCTTGATCGGAATTTCATTCGTCCCAGAAGCTTCAGCAATTCCGGATGAACACCATGAACTCCCACATCCATTGCAGCAGTTTCACCGTCTTCACGGATCTGGGCTTCTACTTCCTTCTGTGCCTTCTCAACCATTTCCTCGATTCTGGCCGGATGAATTCGGCCATCTACGATCAGTTTCTCCAAAGCTACTCTGGCCACTTCACGTCGAATCGGGTCAAAGGCTGACAATACAACTGCCTCCGGTGTATCATCAATAATAAGATCCACACCAGTCAAAGTCTCCAGTGTACGGATGTTTCGACCTTCACGTCCGATGATTCTACCTTTCATCTCATCACTTGGAAGCTGCACTACAGAAATAGTAGTCTCGGAAACATGATCTACTGCACACTTCTGAATGGCATTCACCACATACTCTTTGGCTTTCTTTCCTGCTTCTTCCTTTGCTCTGCCTTCCAATTCTCTGTAAAGCTTAGCTACATCTACTTTTACATCATCTTCAACAGATTTGAGCAGTTCCTCTTTTGCCTGTTCGGAGGTCAGACCTGAAACTCGTTCCAGTTCCTGTACTCCTTTTTGCTCAAGTTCTTCTACTCGTTTCTCTTTTTTCTGCACCTCAGCTGCTCTCGCTGTGCATTCCGCCTCACGCTTCTCCACTGCATCTGCTTTTTTGTCCACCGCAGATTCCTTAGCTAATACACGGTTTTCATACTTCTGCAGTTCGTTTCTTCGTTCCTTGGTTTCTTTCTCCAGTTCATTTTTAGTACGGAGAGATTCTTCCTTCACTTCCAATAAAGCTTCTCTTTTTTTAGTTTCTGCTGTTTTCAGAGCTTCATCTATGATGCTTCTTGCTTTGTCTTCTGCTATTCCAACTGTTTCAGCGTCCTTCTGAATTTTGTTGTTCACAGCAATTTTGCAAGTAACAGGAACCGCAATAAGTAGCGCGACTACCACAGCGACAATTGCAACAATAATTGTTGTTGTCACAGGAGCACCTCCTTATTTAGTTTTCATTGTACAAATACAACAATACAAGTTTATCTTTTTTTGATACTTATGTCAAGTTTTTCAGAAAATTTCTGCTAAATTTTATCTCCAGTTCCTCCAGAACATGCGATATATCAGAACCCTGAAAGCCCCGACGTATAAGATAACCATAAAGGCGGCGCATTTCCCTCTCATTCAACTCTGAACCAGGAGCAATTTTTTTCTCCACTGTTTTTATTAAAAGCATATGCTCATCCGGTGTATTAAGAGCTGCCTCCGCTTCCCAGGCAGCCACAGCAATGTCTCTGTCTACTCCTTTTCCTATCAGTTCCTGCAGGATCTTCTGACGGCTCCTGCTATCCATTCGATATGCTATATAAGTTCTGGCATAGCGTTCATCATTAATATATCCATAGGATTTCACATACTCCATAGCAGCCTCAATCGCTGTCTGTGAAAATCCATTCTGCACCAGCCTGTCCCGCAGCCCCTTTTCTGTACGGTCCATATGCTCCAGAAGCTGCATCGCTTTACGGGTTGCTTTTTTATGTTCCTCTTCCAAAAGCTCCATACTTATTCCTCAGTTTCCCCAACTGGGTCTGACTGAACTTCTGCATTTTCCCCCGGAAGCAGATTATAATGGATCCTGACCTGCTTTTCAATTTCATCACAGATATCTGTATGCTCCTTCAGGAATATCTTGGCATTCTCACGTCCCTGACCGATCTTGTCACCGTTGTATGCATACCATGCACCACTTTTATTTACAATTCCGCAGTCAGCTGCCAGATCCAGGATATCTCCCTCTTTGGAAATACCTGTCCCAAACATAATATCAAATTCTGCCTGCTTAAAGGGTGGCGCCACCTTATTCTTCACTACCTTGATCCTGGTATGGTTACCAACCATCTCGCCGCCCTGCTTCAGTGTCTCAACTCTGCGGACATCCAGACGGATAGAAGAATAAAATTTCAGCGCGCGACCGCCGGTAGTAGTCTCCGGATTACCGAACATAACCCCAACCTTTTCACGAAGCTGATTGATAAAGATAACCACGCAATTGGATTTACTGATAACTGCAGTAAGCTTACGGAGAGCCTGTGACATCAGTCTGGCCTGCAGACCTACGTGGCTGTCACCCATGTCTCCATCTATCTCTGCCTTTGGAACCAGTGCAGCTACAGAATCCACAATTACAATATCCACTGCACCTGATCGTACCATAGTCTCTGTGATCTCCAATGCCTGTTCTCCGTTATCCGGCTGGGATATGTATAAATTGTCAATATCCACACCAATATTCTTGGCATATACCGGGTCCAGAGCATGCTCAGCATCAATAAATCCGGCAATTCCACCTCTCTTCTGGACCTCTGCCACCATATGCAGGGCAACTGTAGTCTTACCACTGGACTCCGGTCCATAAATCTCTATGATACGACCCTTCGGCACACCACCTACTCCTAATGCAATATCAAGGCTTAAGGAGCCTGTGGGTACAGTTTCTACCTGCATATTTGCCCCGGATTCTCCCAGCTTCATTACTGATCCCTTACCATACTGCTTTTCAATATGTCCAAGCGCTGCCTCCAGCGCTTTCTGCTTTTCTTCATTAATCATCTATTTAATCTCCTTGAGCGTATTTCGAACCTATGTTCGTGTCCCTGTTAATATAGTATTATACTTTTTCCAGTCTGTCAAGCATTTCCTTCTGACAACATCTGAGAAAAGAAACAGGAAACATGTTTTTATCCACACATTTCCTGTTTTATCTTTCAGTATCGTTCTTTTTTATTTTTCTCCGATCAGCCAGTTATACATTTCTTCATACTGACGTGCAGAATTATTCCATGAAAAATCTGTTGCCATAGCACGGTCAACCATCTTGTTCCATTCCCGCTTTTTGTCGTAGAAAATACGTTCTGCATTCCGGACTGTATTCAACATCTCATGGGCATTATAATTGCGGAAAGAAAATCCTGTTCCAGTTCCCTCATACTCATTATATGGTTCCACCGTATCTTTCAGTCCGCCAGTCTCACGAACAATAGGAAGCGTACCATATCGAAGACTGATCAGCTGGCTTAAGCCACATGGTTCAAACAATGACGGCATAAGGAATGCATCAGACGCTGCATAAATTCGATGTGAAAGTGCTTCATCATAATAAATCTGTGCAGATACCTTGCCATGATATTTCCAGTCGAAATGGCGGAACATATTTTCATATCTCTCATCACCGGTTCCCAATGCCACAATCTGAACTGCATCCTGACAAAGCTCATCCATCACATAAGCGATCAGGTCAAATCCTTTCTGATCTGTAAGACGGGAAACAATTCCAATCATCATTGCTTTCGGATTCTCCTCCAGTCCCAGTTCTCTCTGGAGCTGAATCTTATTCTTCACTTTTTCCTTGCGGAAGGTTGTGGCATTATAATTCTGTGCAATACAGGAATCTGTCTCCGGATTGAAAATATCGTAATCAATTCCGTTTACAATACCTCTGAGACTGTTGGCACGGGCACACATCAGTCCGTCCAGACGTTCTCCATAGAACGGTGTCTTTATTTCCTCAGCATAAGTGTTGCTGACTGTAGTCACCGCATCTGCAAATACAATACCGCCCTTCAGGAAATTGGCATCCTTATAAGCTTCCAGCTTATCCGCTGCAAAGTAATAATCAGAAAGCCCTGTAATATCCTGTACAGTCTTAACATCCCAAACACCCTGAAATTTCAGGTTATGTATGGTCATAACAGTTTTTATATTCCAGAAAAACTCATTCTGCTGAAAGCTGTCATGGAGATATACAGGAACCAGACCTGTCTGCCAGTCATGACAGTGGATCACATCCGGCCGGAAACCGATCACCGGAAGAACTGATAAAACTGCCTTGGAGAAAAAAGCAAATTTTTCTAAATCCCATGGTGCACTGTCGTAAGGTTTTGGACCACTAAAATAATATTCATTATCTATGAAATAAAACTGAATCCCCTGATATTCCATATGCATAATTCCCACATAGCAGTTCTTGTACCCCAGATCCATGTAGAAATGTGTGATATAATCCATTTTATCTTTCCATTCCTGTTTCATACAGGCATATTTCGGTAAAATCACACGTACATCAAAATATTTTTTGTCAAAACATTTCGGCAGAGCGCCTGCTACATCGGCAAGTCCTCCCGTTTTAATAAACGGCACTGCTTCAGATGTTGCAAATAAGATATTTTTCATGTGTATACCCCTCCTTGGTAGCCTTTGTTAAAATAATTATACCCCAATTTTTGACTATTGAAAAGAGCGATTTTTATATTCCAGTCTGATTTTATCCGCTATCAGTGCTATAAATTCTGAATTTGTAGGTTTTCCTTTTCCTGTGCTTACCGTATAGCCAAACAGTGCATCTATCGTATCCATTTTTCCTCTGCTCCAGGCCACTTCAATCGCATGACGGATTGCCCGTTCTACCCGGCTGGAAGTAGTCTGATGTTTTTTTGCAATGGTCGGATACAGGATCTTTGTGATAGAATTTAACATTTCCATATCATTTACTGACAAAATAATCGCATCCCGCAGATACTGATACCCCTTAATATGAGCCGGTACGCCAATCTCATGGATAATATTTGTCACATCTGTCTCCAGGTTTCCCAAAGCCACACTGCTTTCCTCCTGTTTTGCCGGCTGCCTGTTGATTTCTCTGTATTTCTTTTCTCCTATACTTCGTATATGCTTAATCCGGTTAAGCAGCATTCGGTTATCAAAAGGCTTCAACACATAATAATCCGCCCCCAGACTGAACGCATCCTCTGTGATCCTCTCTTTTCCCACTGCCGAAACCACAATAAACGCCGGGATTTTCTTCAGATTACTGTTATGTACAAATTGCTCCATAACTGCCAGCCCATCCATCTTCGGCATAATAATATCCAATACTACAACATCCGGTTCTTTCTCCCGTATAATCTTACAGATTTCTTCACCATTGTGAGCTTTTCCCACCAATTCCAGGTCTTTATCTTCTTCTATGATTTGACCAAGTATTTCCACCATTTTCTCATTATCATCCGCAACTGCCACATTTAATTTTTCCATGAGGCCTGTCTCCTCCCTGCTTAAAAATCCTGTCAATTAGTTTCTTTTTTTTGGCACATCAACTATTATAGTGGAATAAGAAGGGAGAAATCAAGCCGAAACAGGGCAGTACAGGCCATTTTCCATCGAGCTGTTTTGCCTTTTTCATACCGAAATCTTCAGGATTCGATATGATAAGTTTACCTTCGACAGCAATTGTATCATCTATGTCATTTTATAGTTTTCATGTTCCATCATAGTCTCAGCAAAAATTCCATATCCGCTGGTAGAATCCTGTACAAACACATGAGTCACCGCTCCTGCCAACTTCCCATTCTGTATGACCGGAGATCCGCTCATCCCCTGTACTACTCCTCCTGTTTTCTCCAGCAGCTCTTCGTCTGTTACCTGCAGGATAAAGCTTTTATTGGAATCCTCATGATTCAGATCGATCCGTTTGATCTGTGCTTCATATTCTTTTACCTGTCCGTCCACACTGCATCTAATTAGTGCCGGTCCGGTCTCTATCTCCTGCTTGTGAGCTACCGGCATCTTCACCAGACTAAGTTTCTGTGCATCAGGCAAATCCATCTGTCCATATATTCCGTTTTTACAGTTTTCCTGTATACTTCCCAGCACATTACTGTTATCATAACGGATCATTCCGGCAAGTTCACCTGGATTTCCCCTGCTGCCTCTGGACACTGCCAAAATTTGGGCTTTATATAAAGTTCCTTCCTGAATATCCAGAAGTCCTGCTGTGTCCACATCACTGATCCCATGTCCCAGAGCTCCGTACTTTCCCTGCTCATCCACATAAGTGAGGGTTCCGATTCCCTGAGTATCATCTCTCACCCAAAGTCCCAGCTTATAAGCGCCCTTGGAATCTTTCACCGGAGTTACAGAGACCGGAAGGATTTCTCCCTCTCTGTTTAACTCCAGCTGTACCTGAGTTCCATCCAGTTCATCCAAATCACGGATCAGTTCCTTTTTATCTTTTATCTGCTCTTCATTCATGGACAAAATATAATCTCCCGGTTTGACAATACCTTTGGAGGGTTCTTTCGTCTCTCCACTCTGAGACTGGATTTCCCCGGTATCCACCACAAGAACGCCCCTGGTTCTGAGATAAATTCCCACTGTGCTGCCACTGACATATACAGCTTTATCATCCACAGGAGTGACCTTTATGCTTTTAAAAGGAATATATCCCAGAATTTTACAGGGAAGGGTATAGCTTCCGTCTGCTGATACCTCTATAGCTTCTTCAAAGCTTACCAGTGGATGATCCAGCAACGCAGATACACTCACAGTTTCTCCCCTGGAAATCTGGAGTTCATCGGGAATCTGTCTGTCCAGGTACCTGTATCCCAGCCACGCCATAGTCATCAGATCCAAAGCCAGCCAGCACAGGATAAAAATTTTGTATTTTTTTCTTCTGTTCATCTCTATCCATCCTTTCTTTCGGATTTTGGGTACAAAAAATAAGAGAGAATGCCTTTTCTCAAAGGTTATCCTCTCTTAGTATATGGTTTCCTGATTTATTTCAATCTTGTATTTTTTTGTTTCTGTGCCAATTCTTTCATTTCTTTGGCATTTTCAAAAACTGCCGGTGTGATCTCCGCACCGCCAAGGAGACGAGCCAGTTCCCGGATGGAATCCTCTTCCTGAAGCACATGGATCTGTGTGATGGTCTCTGTTCCTCTTAAATGCTTTTCAATTTCAAAATGACTGTCTGCCATTGCGGCGATCTGGGGCAGATGGGTAATGCAGATTACCTGATGGTTTCTTCCGATCACCGCCATTTTCTCAGATACCTTCTGTGCTGTCCTGCCGCTGATTCCTGTATCGATCTCATCAAAGATCAATGTCTCAATCTGATCTCTGTCTGCCAGAATTGCCTTCAGTGCAAGCATAATTCTGGAAAGCTCACCGCCGGATACGACCTGTCCCAAAGGCTTCAGGCTCTCCCCGGGATTGGTGGAGATCAGATACTGGATATCATCCAGTCCGTTATCTGTATAATTCTTTTTTTTCTGAAAATCAATGGCAAAATTTACATCCAGAAAATTAAGATCCTTCAATCCCTGTATAACCGTTTTTTCCAATTGTTCACTATATTCTTTGCGGATTTTGGATAATTCATTCGAATTCTTCAGTAAAACAGCTTCCAGCTTTTCCAGTCTGTTTTTCTGTTCCTGTAAATTTTCTTCATATTTGTGTAATTTTTCCAGTTTTTCCTTCTGTCGATCTCTGTAAACAAAAATATCCTTTATTTCACGTCCATACTTTGCTTTCAGGCCATTAATCAGATTCAAACGTCTTTCTGTCTCATAGAACTCACCTTCATCAAAGGTCAGCTCTTCCAAATATGCAGACAACTCCCTGTTAAAATCATTCAACAGACCATCCACAGAAGTAAGAGTTTCCTCCAGAGTATTCAATTCAGAATCATACTGTGTCACACGAGCAAGCTCACGCAAAGCTTCCCCCACAGTCTCACCTGCTCCCTCCTTCGCCTCGTAGCCTGTGAGATTATGTACAATCTGAAGAGAATCTACAATCTGCTTTCCATTATTCATTTTCCGGTATATATGCTCCAGTTCCTCGTCCTCTCCAGGTCTGAGGTTGGCTTTTTCAATCTCTTTGATTTCAAATTCAAGGAAAGCAAGCTCACGGTTTCTCTGCTCTTCATCCATATCCATGGATTTCAGCTCTGCCCTACATGCACTGTATTCGTGGAAAGCCTCCTGAACCTTTTCTTTTACCGGTAAAATTTTTTCTCTTCCATAAGCATCCAGAATAGAAAGCTGCTTATCCTGATATAACAGGGACTGGTGCTCGTGCTGTCCGTGAATATCCAAAAGACAGGCTGCTGCTGCCTTCATCTGACTTACTGTACTTGTCTCACCGTTAATTTTGTTGATACTTCTTCCCTCCATAATTTTTCTGGAAAGAAGAACCTGTCCATCCTCCGGATAAATATCAAGTGTTTTCAATGCCTGGGCCACTTTCTCATTCTCTATCTGAAAAAGCAGTTCCACCAGGGCATAGGGCGCATTTTCTCTTATCATGTTTTTTGATGTCTTGGCTCCCAGGATCAACTGCATGGAGCCCAGCAGAATGGATTTTCCGGCACCGGTCTCACCTGTAAGGATATTAAGTCCCGGACCAAATTCTACTTCTATTTCTTCTATCAGTGCAAGATTTTTTACGTGGAGATGAGATAACATTTCCTGCCTCCTGTTACTGTTCTCATAACTGTTATCGGTAAAAACCTGTCATTACATGTTCAGACGCACAAAGCTTCTCAGCTTCTCTGCCGCACCCAGAGCCATATCAGAATTCTTAGCTGCACACATGATGGTATCATCCCCGGCAATACAGCCAAGAATCTCCGGCCAATGCAGTGCATCCAACGCTGCTGCTACTCCCATGGCCATTCCTGAAACGGTCTTAATCACAATAATATTCTGCCCTACATCAATGGAAAGCAGAGTGTCTTCCAATACCCTTGTATATTTTGCCCCCAGACTTCCGGAATCATTATTAATAATGGCATATCTGGATTTTCCATCCTTTCCTGCCACCTTGGTAAGCTTCAATGCACGGATATCTCTGGACACCGTAGCCTGTGTAACCTTAAATCCGGCTTCATTCAATCTGGAAGCCAGCTCCTCCTGCGTATCTATCTCATATTGATGAATCAGTTCTATAATTTTTTCATGTCTTGCTACCTTCATGACCTTTCCTCCTTAACTGTCACGCATTTTTCTTCGAAGAACTTCCACAAAGCTTAAATGGTTCAGCTTCAGGATTCTGGTTTTCGCATCGGCCCGCCGTATAATGATACAATCCCCGGTAACCATAGGGATCGTGGTATCACCGTCAAAGGAAGCCAGTCCTTTTTCACAGTCATTATGCCGGCCCTTGCCGATTTCTACAGTGATCACATCTTCTGCCGGAAAAATGACACTCCTGGTATTCAGTGTATGAGGTGCAACCGGAGTCATAATGGTCATTTCCGCGCTTGGAGACACAATAGGACCTCCCGCCGAAAGGCTGTAGCCTGTAGAACCTGTAGGAGTGGAAATAATGATACCATCTGCATTATAGGAATTCAGATAGACATCATTCACATAGTTTTTAAAACGTACCACTCTCAGATGTCCATCTCTGCCGATCACAATATCATTCAGGGCAATATCCCTGCCTATGAGCTTTTGTCCCCGATAGACAGATCCCTCCAGCATCATTCTTTCTTCAATCTCATAATCTCCAGCCATCAGCTTATCCAGTGCACTGTACAGAGACTGTTGGTCAACCTCTGCCAGAAATCCCAGATGTCCCAGATTAATACCCAGAAGAGGAATGTCTTTGTGCACCATATCTCTGGCAGCCTGAAGCAGTGTTCCGTCTCCTCCCAGAACAATAATGCATTCTGTATCCTCCGGAATTTTAGAGGGATCCGTATAATGAAAGTTTCCCTCCTGTTTTCTGGATGCCTGCTGCACAGTACAGCTTTTATGAAATTTTTCCAGATATTCTACAATCCTGCCTGTAAACGCAAATTCCGGATCCTTGTCACTGTTTGTAATAATATAAAACCTGTCCATAATATTCGTTCCTGTTAATTCTTTTCTCCGGATTACTATTTATCCAGCTCCCCATGGGCAGCTGCAACAACTTCCTCCACCGATACCTGCAGACTGTCCGTGATCTCACTGCCCTCCGGATGCTTTTTCAAATGGAGCAGATACTCAATATTGCCCTCCGGTCCTTTAATAGGGGAGAACGAAAGATGACAAGGCTCCATGAAAATACTCATAGCATAGTCCCGTACCTTCTCGATCACTTCTCTGTGAACCGCCGGATCCCGCACAACTCCTTTTTTACCTACTTTCTCACGTCCTGCCTCAAACTGAGGTTTAATCAGGCACACGATTTCTCCCTCTTCTGTGAGAAGATTTCTCACAGGCAGAAGTACTTTGGTAAGAGAAATAAAAGAAACATCAATGGAAGAAAAATCTGCCGGACCTTCCAGATTTTCCGGAAGCACATAACGGATATTGGTTTTCTCCATGCAGACTACCCTTGGATCATTGCGAAGTTTCCAGTCCAGCTGTCCATATCCTACATCAATAGAATATACCTTCACAGCCCCGTTCTGGAGCATGCAGTCTGTAAATCCCCCTGTGGACGCTCCCACATCCATGCAGACCTTGCCTTCCAGAGTCACATCAAAATTCTTCATTGCTTTTTCCAGCTTCAGGCCGCCTCTGCTTACATAGGGAAGTGTATTTCCCCTTACTTCTATTTTTACGGTCTCAGGAAACATTGTTCCTGCCTTGTCTTCCTTCTGACCATCTACATATACATCTCCTGCCATGATATACGCTTTTGCCTTTTCCCTGGAAGGTGCAAGGGCACGATCCATCATGAGCATATCCAATCGCTTTTTCATTTTTTCTTCAAAACCTCACTGTTTTCTATGGACTCCCGGATATCTTCCACTCCCAGTCCGATCTTTGCACGCAGGCTTTCTACTTTACCCTGAGGTACAAAATGATCCCACACTGAAGCAGTAAGTACCCGGCTTTCCGGGTGGCATGCCTCCATATAGGCAGCTACATGCTCTCCATATCCACCGCTTTTTACATTCTCCTCAACAGTCACAAACAGTCTGTGGTCTCCTGCAAGACAGTCCAGAAGCTCCACATCCAGTGGCTTTACGAACCTTACATTCACTAATGTAGGATCATACCCGTCTTCTCTCAGCCCTTGACAGACCTTTTCGCAATCCGAAAGCATACTTCCCACTCCCAGCACTGCGATTTCTTTTCCCTTGGCAATGATCTCACTTTTTCCAGTTATCACAGGTGCCCTGTAATCTGTCAGTCCCTGATAAGCACAGCCTCTTGGATAGCGAATTGCCACAGGACCTTCACAGTCTACTGCATATTCCAGCATCTGTTCCAGTTCAGCTGCATTCTTTGGTGCCAGTACCTTCATATTGGGCATCATGGATAAATAAGACAGATCAAAGCATCCCTGATGAGTTTCTCCGTCAGCCCCTACCAGACCAGCACGGTCTATTGCAAAAATCACATGAAGATTTTGCATACAGACATCATGAAGCATCTGATCTACTGCTCTCTGTAAAAATGAAGAATAAATGGCAACAACAGGAATCATCCCTCCTAATGCCAGCCCTGCTGCAAAAGTTACGGCGTGCTCCTCTGCAATTCCTACGTCAAAAAATCTATCCGGAAATCTTTTTCCAAATTCTACCAGACCTGTACCATCAGGCATGGCAGCTGTGATCGCTGCCAGCTTTTTATTTTTTTCTCCCAGAGAAACTATCTTTTTCGCAAACACATCCGTGTATGTGGGACTCTTTTTCTTCTCCAGCACACGGCCTGTCTTGATGTCAAAAGGACCTGTGCCGTGAAAACGTGCCGGATGGTTACTGGCCGGTGCATAGCCTCTTCCTTTCTTTGTGAGGACATGAACCACCACCGGGCCCTCTACCCGTTTTGCCTCATTAAAAAGCTTCATCATCTGACGCATATTGTGACCATCTACCGGGCCCAGATAAGTAAGGCCCATATTCTCAAAAAGCATACCGGGAATAAAAAGCTGTTTAATACTGCTCTTTGTCTTTCTCATGGTATCAACCACGGCTTCCCCTACCCTGGGAATCTTTTTCAGAGTCTTCGTCACTCCAAGCTTCATCCCTGTATAGGCTTCTGCAGTTCTCAGAGCACTGAGGTAAGTAGACATTCCACCTACATTTCTGGAAATAGACATATTATTATCATTAATAATAATAATAAAATTGGTTTTTAAATCTGCCGCATTGTTTAATGCTTCATAGGCCATACCACCTGTAAGGGCACCGTCACCGATCACAGAAACCACGGTATATTTTTGTCCCAGGATATCCCTGGCACGCACGTACCCCAGACCTGCAGAAATAGAATTAGAACTGTGACCTGCATCAAAAGAATCGCAATCACTCTCATTTCTCTTGGGAAATCCGCTCAGGCCACCTTCCTGCCGGAGATTTGTAAATTGTTCTTTTCTTCCGGTAAGGATCTTATGTGTATAGGCCTGATGTCCCACATCCCAGATCAGCTTGTCTTCCGGAAAATTCAGTACATTATGCAGCGCAAGGGTCATCTCTACCACACCCAGGTTGGAAGCAAGATGTCCTCCTGTCTTACTTACGGACTGAATTAAAAAATCTCTGATTTCATCTGCCAGGAGCGGAAAATCTGCCAAAGGTATCCTGTGGATATCATTGGGTTTTTTGATTTTTTCCAGAATCATTTGTATCCTTCCTTTATTTTCTGCGATTTACCAGCTTTTCCACCAGTAAATACAGAAATTCATTATTCTTATTCAGGCTTTCCAGCAGCGCTACTGCCTCTGCCGAAAGTCCGGCAACCTGTGCTGCCGCCTTTTCTATTCCAAAAAGTGTTACATAAGTAACCTTATGGTTCTTCTCATCACTGTGAACCGGTTTTCCAAGTTCTTCATCTGTACTGGTCACATCCAGGATATCATCCTGGATCTGAAAGGCCAGTCCGATTCTTTTTGCCGCCTGCTCTATCACCGATACCTGCTCTGCATCAGCACCAGCCAGAATAGCGCCGGTCATCATGGAAGCCTCGATCAGTGCAGAGGTTTTATTCTCATAAATATAATCCAGCATATCTTTTTCCAGAGCTTTGCCGTCATTCTCCACATCTACACTCTGGCCGCCAAGCATGCCGTGGATCCCTGTCTTCGCAGTCATTACCTGCAATGCACCTATCACAGCATCCTTCTGCCGAAGAGTTTCTGCCATAGCAAATGCCTGCAGCATAGTTTCATAGGCATAATTCAAAAGTGCCACTCCACTTAAGATACCCATAGCTTCTCCATAAACCTTATGTGTGGTCAGCCTGCCTCTCCGGTAATCATCATTATCCAGAGCCGGAAGATCATCATGGATCAGAGAATGGGTATGGATCATCTCCATTCCTGCCATAAAAGGCTTTACCAGCTTCCCGCTGCCTCCAAACAGCCTGAAAGTTTCCTGCATCAGCATGGGACGAAGGCGCTTGCCTCCTGCCAGCATACTGTAATTCATAGCCTGAGCCATAGTTCTGGAGAAGCCCTCTTCTGCAGGAAGGTATTCCCTGATCACAGCTTCTATTTCTTCGGTTTTTTTAGTCAATTCTTCCTGAAAATTCACTGAATGTCCCATCCTCATTTATCTGCAGCATCTTTTTCTCCACAGTATCCAGCTTCTCACTGCAAAATTTCAAAAGCTCCATCCCCTGTCTGTAAAACCGGAAAGAATCCTCCAGTGAGGTTTCTCTGTCCTCCAGTTTTTCTGCCAGTCCGTCAAGCTCTGTAAAAGCCTCCTCCAGAGTCTTTTCTTCCGGTACCTGATCATTGCTCTTATCCTTGGACATGGATACGCTCCTCCTTTTTGATGCTGTTCACCTTTGCTTCTATCGTTCCATCTGTTACAGATATATAAATGGTATCCCCGTTTTTTACCTGTTTTACACTTGTCAGCGTCCTTTTTTCCCGGTCTGCCACATAAGAAAAGCCCTGATTCAGCTTACGCAAAGGAGACAGCCCTGTAAAACGCTCCACATACAGCGAAAGCCTGTGTCTGTTCTCCTTAAACTTTCCTTCCATTGCATTCTGCAGACTGCTCTCTGTATCTGCCAGACGCTGCCTCTGCTCTCTCAGCCTGTACTCCGGACTCAGATAGCCAAACTTTGTACTAAAATTCGCCAGTCTGCTCCTGTAAAAATCCAGATGTGTACTCATAGCCCGGTACATTCTCTGTCTGTAAGCAGAAACCGATTCTACCACACTTCTGTAATCATTCACTGCCAGCTCTGCCGCAGCCGATGGCGTAGGAGCTCTCAGATCTGCCACAAAATCTGCAATTGTAAAATCTGTCTCATGTCCCACTGCAGAAATAACCGGGGTTCTGCATTCAAAAATTGCTCTTGCCACAATTTCCTCATTGAATGCCCAGAGATCTTCAATAGATCCTCCACCTCTGCCGACAATGATCACATCCACATTTAACCCATCCAGCATACGGATGCCCTTCACAATGCTCTCTGCCGCGCCTGCTCCCTGTACAAGTGCAGGGTACAGAATAATCTGAAGATAGGGATTTCTGCGGTATGAAATGTTTCTGATATCCTGCACAGCAGCACCCGTAGGAGCTGTCACTACACCCAGACGTCTGATAAACTTGGGAATGGGCTGTTTATACTCTCCGGCAAACATTCCCATTTCCTCAAGTTCCTGCTTTAATGCCAGGTATCTCTCATACAGAGCTCCTGCTCCCTCCAGAGTTATTTCCTTCGCATAAAGCTGATATCGTCCGTCCCTTTCATATACATCAACAGAACCACCAACGATCACCTTATCCCCATCCTTCATGGAAAAAGCCAGCCCTCTTCTGTGCCCTGCAAACATCACACAGCTCATTGTACCGGTTTCATCCTTCAGGGAAAAATAGATGTGCCCGCTTGTATGATATTTACAATTGGACACCTCTCCTTTTACATATATCTTCTGCAGAAAAAAATCCTGGGTAAACATGTTCTTTACATAACGGTTTACCTGGCCTACAGAATATGCATTTTTCATTCTGTTTTCTCTTCACTTTCGACTTTGGTATCTTCGACTTTAGTATCTTCGTCTTTGGCAATCTTGCCAAGGATACCGTTTACAAAGGAGCCTGATGTGTCACCGCCGAAATTCTTGGCAAGCTCCACAGCCTCATTGATAGCCACCCCTGTAGGTACATTTTTATCAAACTTCAGTTCATATACAGCCAGACGCAGGGCAGTAAGATCCACACGGCTCATCCTTTTTGTTTTCCAGCCCTTACTTGTCTCATTTAAAAGTGCATCAATTTCATCCAGATGCTCCAGTACATGCTTATATTTCTCCCGCATATACTCCTGATCTTTTTCAGCCAGTTCCTCCAGGCTGTCAAAATAGAGGGAGAGCTGCTCATTCATCTCTTCCTCTGAATTAAATTCTGTCATGAACAGAAGCTTAAATATATGTTCTCTCTGCTCTCTTCTTCGCATAATTCCTCCTAAACAGACATGCCGCCTGACGGCGACAGTACCATGTATGTAACAGAAAAAAGGAAAGGGTTACTTTCCTTTTTCATTCTCCATATCTACACTGGCAATGTGAATATTTACATCTGCAACTTCCAGCCCTGTCATATTCTCAATGGAAGATTTAACCTTCTCCTGAACCTTTTTACTGGTCTCCAGGATATTCTTTCCATATTCAATATTCAGGTTCAGATCTACTGTCACAACGCCCTCTAATACGGTAACCTTTACACCCTTGGAAAGATTCTTCATTCCAAGCTTGCTTACCAGTTCATTGGTAATATTCCCTGCCATGGAAGCAACTCCTTCCACCTCTGTAGCAGCAAGTCCTGCTATAATAGCAACCACTTCATCTGCAATCTGAACCTCACCAATGCCGCCTAAATCCTGTATTTTATATGTTGTTCTTTTTTCTGCCATTGGAAACCCTCCTACGGAATTCATTGATGCCCCCAAAACATAAAAATTCGGAGACAATAAACCAATATTTTTATATATTATATCAAATTGAAAAACGATTGAAAAGGGTTATTTGCTGAATTCTGTTAATATTAAGCCCGGGTTTCTGTCTTCTGTCATTCCCACACTCCATGCATTGACAAAAAGGAGGAGTGGATTTCCCTTAAGATCCGTTACTTTCTTCATATCAGAGGTTCCTGTGATCTTCTCCACATTGATTTCTTCTTTATTTGCAATCCAACGGATATGTTCATACGGAAGGTTTTCCAGACGGATGTCCACATTGTATTCGTTTTCCAGACGGTATTTCAACACATCAAACTGCAGTACACCTACCACACCAACAATGATTTCTTCCATACCTGTATTAAATTCCTGGAAAATCTGGATCGCACCCTCCTGGGCAATCTGGTTGATTCCCTTTACAAACTGCTTTCTCTTCATGGTATCGATCTGACGTACCCTGGCAAAATGCTCCGGTGCAAAGGTAGGAATTCCCTCAAAAGCAAACTTTCTGCCTGGTGCACAGATAGTATCACCAATAGAAAAAATACCTGGATCAAATACACCGATAATGTCCCCTGCATAAGCCTCATCTACCACATGGCGGGATTCTGCCATCATCTGCTGAGGCTGGAGAAGACGCATTTTCTTCTCTCCCTGTACATGATATACCTCCTGGGAAGCATCAAACTTACCGGAGCAGATTCGCATAAATGCAATTCTGTCCCTGTGGGCCTTGTTCATATTTGCCTGAATTTTGAACACAAAGGCAGAAAAATCATCATCCATAGGATCAATCAGACCCTCATCTGATGTTCTTGCCAAAGGAGAAGTGGTCATCTGAAGGAAATGCTCCAGAAATGTTTCCACACCAAAGTTAGTCAGGGCAGATCCAAAAAATACAGGGGTAAGCTTACCTTTACTCACAAGCTCCTGGTCAAAATCAGCACTTGCACCATCCAGAAGCTCAATCTCATCCAGAAGCTGTGCTTTCTGCTCCGGGTCCATCACCTCATCTGAACGGCTGTCATTTAACGGGATTGCCTGGATCACACCTTCCTTGGTTCCCTTCTGGGTATCAGAGAAAGTAAGGATTTCCTTTGTATTGCGGTCATATACACCCCTGAATTTCTTACCGGAACCGATAGGCCAGTTAACAGGACAGGTTGCAATTCCCAGTTCCTTCTCTATTTCGTCCAGAAGATCAAAGGTATCATTTGCATCCCTGTCCATTTTATTGATAAAAGTAAAAATCGGAATATGACGCATCACGCATACCTTAAACAGCTTACGTGTCTGAGCCTCCACACCCTTGGAGCCGTCAATAACCATGACAGCAGAATCCGCAGCCATCAAAGTACGATAGGTATCCTCAGAGAAATCCTGATGTCCCGGAGTATCCAGAATATTAATACAATATCCATCATAATGGAACTGGAGAACAGAAGAGGTAACGGAAATACCTCTCTCCTTCTCGATCTCCATCCAGTCTGATACTGCATGGCGGGCAGTTGCCTTGCCCTTTACACTTCCAGCAAGATTGATTGCTCCGCCATACAGCAGAAATTTTTCAGTCAATGTAGTTTTACCTGCATCCGGGTGGGAAATAATGGCAAATGTTCTTCTCTTTTCTATTTCGTTGGTATATTTAGACACGTTCGGCCTCCTGAACTCTCTTTCTTCTTAATTATCATTATTTTTTTACAGCATTCCTATTCTAGTATATGCTATAGCGGCCTGTCAAGAGCCAATGTACAACATCATTTTCTAGTATCATTTTCTAGTCATATATGTCTGTAGAATCAACCACCGAATCTTCATAAGGTGAAGCAGCTGTCTCTTCTGTCTGCTGATCGGTTTCTTCTGTCTGTTCTGCCTCATCTTCTTCTACTTCTTCATCCCCTGCATCCTCTTCACTCTGATTCAGAGGTGTGATCACTATATTTTCCGGTGCGATTCCGGTTTTACGTTTTACAATATCTTCAATCTGTGCTCTCTGTGCCTGAGAAAGTTCTTCTTCCGGCACTACCACATCTGCAGTTTCTCCTGTCAGATTGACGATCACATCTTCAAATCCCTTTGCTTCCAGGAGAAGTTCTGCTGCCGCTTCCTTTTCGGTAATATCTGTCATGGACACCATAGTCTGAATGGCCTCCTGTTTTTTCTCATCATCAATATCCTTATTATTGATGATATCCTGCAGATCTGCCTTATTCTGGGAACGGGTCTGTTCTCTGCTTATCCTTGCCTGTGCTGCAAAACTGTCAGCTCCCGTAAGAACTGCTTCTCCCGGGGTACTGGTGTTCTCCGAATCTGTCAGATCATACCCTGCATCCTCCAGGATACTGCTGCTGTCCGTACTGGCCTCCTTATCCTTGACCCCAAGATCCACATCTGCGAAATTCAGATATCCGGCCACTGCGATCAGGATTGCAAGGGAGGTGATGATTACCTGATTTTTTTTGATGACTTTTTTCACATTATTCTCCTCATTTCATTTTTACTATTTTTATTTTATGGGCTTCTACCTGAAATAATGCCATTACTGCCTGCTGAATCTTATGTACTGTTACCGGATTTTCTCCTCCCTGGGCAGAAATAAGAACTCCTGTAACCTGTATCCTTGCAGACTCCATAAAGCTTTCCCCACTGTTTTTCTCATCTGTCATCAACATCACCTGCACCTTTCCCACCCCTTCCATGTTCTCAAGAATACTCTCCAGTTTTTTCTCCAGCTGATTTTTTTCTTCACTGTCTGAATCTTTTGCGAGAGAAATGGCAGACTTTTGTTGTCCTTCAGCCACAGGCAGGGCTGCCACTGCCAGCAGTAACCCCAGCAGAAGCAGAATGATCCACTGCCCGGGAGTCATATTCTTCAGTCTGGATACTATATTCCCCTTCCCTGAATCCCCATTTTTCCCTGAGATCATCTGCAATCCTTCCTTTCTGTTCCCCGGTGGTCTCTTTGTCCACTGTGATCATTGCCTTGAATTTCTCTCCTTCTATATTTACTTCCACATCCTGTACTTCTATGCCACAGTTTTTTAAAGATTCCGTGATTTTTTTCTGAAGCTCTGCAGCATATCCTTTCCGGAGATATATCATCTGAAGATTTTCCACTTCCCTTTCTTCTCTTTTTTTATTTTCCTGATTGAAATTCATCTGAAAACTCTCTATCATCTTTCCGCTTTTCCCCAAAAGCATAAACACCGGTGCACTCATCATAACAATCAGTAAAAGTCCCATAAAATGACGCACATATCTGTCATATTTCTTATCCGGCATGAGGTGAAGAACTACGGTCAGCAAAATATAAAAAACTGCCAGATTTTTCACCCACTGATAAACAATTTCTTTCATAATTCCCCCAATCCAACTGTTTTCATTTTTCTCACAGCAATTCTGTTCAGCCTCCTGCCAACAGGATCAGAAACGCAAGCATGCACAGCAATTCCGCTGTAAACAAAATCTTCAGAAGGATAGCACAGCCTTCCCCCATGGAACTTAATGCCCCGACGATCCTTTTATCTGAAACCGGCTGAGCCAGAGCTGCCAGAAATCGATAAGACAAGGAAAGAAATCCATAATGCAAAATCGGTCCCAGCCCTGCAGCCGCAAGCAGTACCAGACTCACTCCTCCCAGACTATTCCTTACCAGTACTGCACTAGTAAGCACCAATTCTGTAATCGTATTCACAGCATTTCCGATTCCCGGTATTGCTGCAGCCGTCTTTCCGATCACAGAACGTTTCAGCGAATCCATCACAGGAGCTACCAGATTTCTTATAACCTGCAGTCCTACAGCTATACCTGACAGAGTTTTCAATCCCCAGTTTATCATTATCTCCAAAAGCTCCGCCATTTTTCCCAGCATTTCTTCTCTGGACAGATGGTTCACCAGCTTCAATAGAACACATATCTTTGCTCCCGGTAAAAGTATATAGACCAGGAACCACTGAATTGTCCAGATAAGTAACATCGCAACCTCATAAAAAACAGTTGCTGTGGAAGCTCCCGCAGAAGCAGCTGTGGCAATAAAATATGCAGGGGCCAGAACCCTCATAAGTTCTGTCAGAGAAACAAGATATTCTGTCAGAGAGTTTCCAAGATTTGCAAAATTCTCCATAAGAGTCATAAACAATACCAGATACACAATATAAAAGCTCACATTTCCTGCATATCCATTTTCAAATACATCTGCAAAGTTTGACAGCACTGCAGCCAGAAGTATCAAAAGTAAAATGCGAAAAAGCATCCCTTTCTCCTGGTTTATTCCTGAAAAAAAGAAGCTGCGCACCATATCCTGCACTGCTTCTTTTGAAATAGGTTCTTCCCCCTTCATCATATTCATCACTGCATCTTTTATTGAAAAGCTTTTCTCATCCAGAATTCCATCTACCAGCTTCTGGACTTCCTCTAATTCTATCTGTCCCAAAAGTTCTTCCTGAACCACCGATATTTCTGCATCTTCGGTCTCTGTCTGTGCTCCTGCAGCCTGCACCTGACAGAGGCAGATCCAAAGCAGCAGGGCAGTTCCCAGTATCCTGACTATCCTCCGGAAACACCTCATACCATAAACTCCGAAATAGTATCCAGAATTGCCAATAGGACCGGCATACTGAGTACCATCACTGACAGCTTACAGAAAAGCTCAATCTGTGCCCCTATCGCCTGATATCCTGCATCCTTACAGATAGATGCACAAAATTGTCCGATATAGGTTACACCAATGATTTTCAGCAAAATGGCTATATAACTTCCATCAATGGAGACACTCTTTCTTAGTCTGTCCAAAGTTTCAAACAAATAAGCCACCTTACCTGCTGCCAGTCCCAGGATCGTCAGACCTATGGTCATAGTGACAAGGGAAGCATATTCCGGCCTGGTGCCTTTTAACAGAAATCCCAACATCACACCACAGATTCCCAGGGCTGAAATTTTAATTATATCCATATTCTCCTCAATCCTGCCTTTCTGAATGCAGAGATGGCCTGTTTCACAGCACAAATAACTGCTGGATATCTTCAAACAGTTTATATATGTAGGGAATGATCCAGAACAGAACCATTAAAAGTCCCGCCAGGCTTACCAGAAATGCCTGTTCTTCCCTTCCACTGTGTTTAAGAATCTGGCAGAGAACAGAGACCAGAATTCCCACAGCAGCTATTTTAAAAATAATACTGACCTCCAATATCTTTCTCTTCCTTTCCTGTTATTTTTATGCTACCAGTACTGCCAGCAAAATACCCAGCAGGATTCCCAGACTCTGATACATTTTTTTCTTTTCTTTCAGATCTTTATTCAGTTCCTGTATTTCATTTTCCACATCCTCCTCCAGAAGCTGAAGCTGGCGAAGCTGCATATCCATTCCCAAATATCCCAGTCTCTCCCCCAGGGAAAAGATTTTTTCTTTTTCTTCTCTGGTAAAATTCTGATCATCCAGACTTTCCCGGGCACAGCTGCGAAAAATCTCCCCAAAAGGTTTTCCTTTTTTCTTTTTTATCTCCTCTGCTGTATTCAAAAAAAATTCTCTGTACTTTCCCTCCAATTTGCCGGCTGCTCCGGTAAAGGCATCGTACAGAGACGTATTTCCATAACGTATTTCTCCTTTAAGCAGGATAATCATTCTCATAAGCATTTCCAGGTGTTTTTTTCTGTTTCCCAGTTCCCTGCTTTTGTTAAACCCCAGACCTGCACCTGAGAGCAGGATCATACAGATTCCTATTGTTTTAAGCATATCCTTCCATTTTCATCCAGAACTCCCTCCAGATATCCTGCCTGATCATTTTTGCCCAGAATAATATATCTCTCAAAAATCTTTTCGCTCATAAGTCTGTAAAAAAATGGCTGGTCCAAAATATCCTCAAGGCTTTCTCCATGAGCAGTGGCAATGAGCTTGCAGCCACAGTGGATCACTGTTTCCACAGCTTTGAAATCCTCCTCACACCCCAGCTCGTCCACAGCCACCACATCCGGAGACATGGATCGTACCAGCATCTGCATTCCTTCAGATTTCGGACAGCAGTCCAGCACATCTGTGCGCATTCCCAGATCATTCTGAGGAATTCCCTGGTAGCATCCTGCCAGTTCGCTTCTCTCATCTACTACACCTACAGTCAGGCCCTGAGTATCCGCCCATCCGTTACTGAGCTGACGGATAATATCACGCAAGAGAGTTGTCTTACCACAGCGGGGTGGTGAAATGATCAGTGTATTTGCTACCCAGTTCTGTGTACGGATATAGGACATGATACTGTCCGCACATCCCTGCACTTCATGAGCCAGCCGGACATTAATACAGGAAATATATTTCATCCCCATAATCCTGCCCCTGTCCAGAATCACCTTTCCTGTCACTCCTACTCTGTGTCCTCCCTGTACACTGATATACCCCTGTCGGATTTCATCTTCATAAGCATATAACGAGTAGCCTGTCACATATTCCAGAGTTTCTTTCAAATCCTCACGGGTAACCAGATACTGTTCCTGCCCCGGTCTTTTGAGAAAGCATTCTCCGCCATCATAAGTCAGAAACAAAGGTCTCCCCACCCGAAGGCGTATTTCATATAATTTATCATAATTCAATTTCGCATCCATTAAAAGCTGCCGGATATTCCCGGCAAACAGGTTTTCAATCTGTTCTGCTTCTATATATCTCACCTCTTTACACTTAATATATGTGGACAATCCGATTTTATTCCCTGAAACTTTTCTCCCCGGATTTTTTCAGTCCAGATTTCCCACTTCATTTCTGCTTTCGAAAGCCTCCATTTTGGGCAGACTCAACTTCAGCACTCTGTCTACCACATTACCAGTATATCCCCGATAAGCATAAGCACCCGATTCAAACAGTACATAAAGGTCATCTCCCTCTACTACGATCTGCTCGATCATTTCCGGAAACCGAAAACTTCTTGCCGAATTTTCGTTGACATACAATCTCTTATCCGACTGTTCATAAAAAACCACTCTGGATGGCAAAATTCCAAAAGAATGGGACAGCAAAAGCTTATCATTATAAAATGCCATTCCCTGAGCCTGCTCAGAAATTGTTGAATAATCCAGAGGAACAGCCATCTCGAAATTCATTCCCAACGTTTTGTCAAAGGTATTGATCAGGTTTCCCTCTCCGTCCACGCTATACCTGGCAATATTACTCTCTGTATACTTATTAAAGCAGCCCACATAAAGACACCCCTTGTAAAAAGTCATAAAAGAATCTCTCATAATTCCATAAAGGCTGCAGGTCTGATTTGTCTGTATCGGCATATTGTTTTCTGTATAATTATAATTTTGCAGTACATCCATTTTAATACTCACCGCCTGAGCAATCCCATTTACGTTGGAGGAATACCACAACATATTATGCGCTTCATCATAGGCCAGGCCTCCCACATGGGGCCGTCCCGGAAGAACAACCTCCTTGATAAACCGGTGGGTTTCTTTATTTATCACATAAATAACCGAATTGTGCTTTCCTGTATGACAATAGGCACTGATCAGCACATATTCCGGGGTGATTGCCAGCCCCTGGGGAGTCATGGAAGTACACACAGCCTTTTTGCTTCCCTGGGCACTCAGAAAGGTTCTGGTATATTTCAGTCCCGGAATAATATAGGTTCCATATTCTTTTTCATTTTTTCTGTCTTCAAAAGCAAATGCGATCAGATCCTCCTTCTGGGAAAGCATCTGGATCTGTCCTCTGAGAGAATAAACCGCTGCATCCTGATTGGTGACCGGATATTTAGCCGGCGGTTCTGTTCTGCCTCTGTAGACAAATGCATACCCCCAGAAAGCCAGCCCAAATACCATTGCTACTATAATCACTTTTACAGTCAGCCTTCGGATTTCTTTTTTCGTCTGTTTATCCATTTTTTAATCAAGCATAATATCTGCATATTTCCAGGTTATTTCCATGGGATCAGCAGACCACAAGGCACAGCTGTACCCTTTTTCCCTTTCCGGCAGGTTTAAAAACCTGCAGATACCTTCTTTTGCAGAAATTTTTCGCAGATCCCTGGAAAGCCCCTCTCCTGTCCACTTAATAAAAGCCTCACGCATTACCCACTGCCTGAAAAATTCCTGTTCCAGATCTGGTCTCTTTCGTATTTCTTCTCTCTCTTCCTCTGTAACCATCCTTCTGAGCATTCTGTCATAGTCTACCTTTCGGTGAATCTGTATATCGATTCCCACCTCCTGGTCTGCCAGAACGCATACCACATAAGCACCTGAGTGGCTGATATTATAATGTACACCCGGTCGGTAAGAAAGAAAGGGCTTTCCATGCTCTCCCACACCCCTGGGTTCCTCACTCAGCTTTATATTTCGCTCCTGTTTCAAGGCTATCTCCAGAAGCTTATCTCCGATCATGTGCTCCAGATGGGTATTCTGATATTCTCCCCTTATTCTGGTATAATAAATAATCCCTTTATTCATAAGCCTGTCTCCTCAAGAAAACGGGATGGCTCCCGCTCCTTTTCATATTGGCGGTTCACATAGGCAAGAACCAGTTTTCTTCTGGCTCTGGTCATCCCTACATAAAACAGTCTTCTCTCTTCCTCTACAGATTCTGCAAGAACAGCCTTTCTGTATGGAATGCTTCCTTCGTTTACATTCAGAATATAAACAATATCATATTCCAGCCCCTTCACTGCATGAAGAGTCGATACTGTTACTCCCTCCTTACGGTCTCTCTGCCTTTTTGCCTGTTCATTCAGCTTCTCCGTATAATCCTCTATATAATCTTCCCACTGCTTCAGGTTTTTCATACCTCTGGTACTCTCATGGATCCGATCCAGGATTTCCAAAAGCTCCTCCGGCTTCAATCTTCGAAACTGAGCATATTCCCACAGATACTCCTCATATCCCATCCCCTTGCGGATAAAATTAACAGCAGCAAAAGGAGAAAGAGTACCAAGAATCCGCAGGTGCGTTTCCAGTGTAGTGATCCGGTCACACATCCAATCCTTATCTTTATAATATTCTCTGAGATCATGAAAACTAATCTGGGAATTCTTTAACGCATCCCTGGAAATATAGCGGTTTGGGCGATTCATCAGCTCCAGAAAATTTTTTCTGCTTCTGTCCCCTGCTGCCATATGCAGATATGCCAACAGATTCCGGCAGATCCAATGTCTGTACAGATTCGGAAGCTGTTCCTTCATCGTAAAAGGAATCTGATACTCCATAAGAGCTGTGATCAGACTCTCTGCCTCCTGATTGGTGCGAAGAAGAATCGCCGTATTTTCCAGTTTTTCTCCTTTTTCCAGTCTTTTTTTCAGAGCTGCTGCAACACAGACAGCCTCTTCCCTGGGATTGTCAAAAACCTTACAGGTAACAGGCATCCCAACATCATTGGGTGTAGTAAGTTTCTTACGAAAACGTTTTTTATTACAGTTGATCACATTCATAGCTGTTTTCAGAATATTACCTGAGCATCTGTAGTTCACATCCAGAAGGACTGTTTCTGCCCCCGGATAATCTCTGGTAAAATTCAGCATGATCTCCGGTCTGGCTCCACGAAAATGATAGATGGACTGATCGTCATCCCCTACAATAAACAGATTATTTGCAGGTGCAGCCAGCATTTGCAGTATTTTATACTGAAGACTGTTAATATCTTGAAACTCATCCACCAGAATGTAAACAAACTTTTTCTGCCAGGCTTTCAAAATATCCGGTCTCTGGGAAAAAAGTTCATAACAACAAAGGATCATATCGTCAAAATCCAGCTTCCGTCGGGTGCGAAGAGCATTCTTATATCCATTATAAATTTCCCGGAAAACCTCATCTGAGCAACAGGATGCATAATAATGCTCAAGGGAAATGCAATTTCCCTTGACTACACTGATTTCTTTTGCTATCTCCTCGAGAAAGTCTCCCTCCTGCTCCATTTCCTGTCCGAATTTCTCCGTCATTTCCCGAAGAATACTATATTTCTCTTCTTCTGACAGGATGTTAGATGCATTCAGATTATATGCAGCCTTTAAAATGCCATAAAAAATTCCGTGAAAGGTTCCGAAGGTCACTTCACTCCGATCCCTGTTCACGAATTTCAGGAAACGTTCTTTCATCTCAACTGCCGCTGCCCTGGAAAAAGTTACAACCAAAATAGAGGAAGCGGATATCTTCCCCTCATTGATCATATATGCAGTTCTCTCCACGATCACTGAAGTTTTTCCCGAGCCGGGACCTGCCAGGACCATCATTGGCCCTGACAGATGAGCGATCGCCCGGATTTGAGATGGATTTCTTTTCATATTTATTTGCTTAATTTCTCAATAGCCACCTTTACTCGTCTGATTGTCTCATCCTTTCCGATGATTTCCATGATCTCTGTAGCTCCTGCAGGTGTCATCTGCTTGCCGGAAACAGCAGTACGCAGAGGCCACATTACATATCCGTTCTTATAACCATGCTCTTTTACAAATGCACTTAATGACTCAAATAGCGGATCATTTGTATAATCTTCCTGCTCTTCCAGAACCGGAAGTACTTCTTTTAATACTGCGAGAGAGGTCTCTTCGTTTGTTTTCATTTTCTTATGGCAATACATAGCAGAATCATATTCCGGTACTTCCTCAAAGAAGTCGATCAGGGCCGGGATGTCAGGGAATGTTTCAATTCTGGTCTGTACCATTCCTGCAATCTTCTTGAAATTGTAGTCTTTCTTTAGAACTTCTTTCATATACGGAAGTGCTCTCTCATAGAATTCATCCGCATCCATTTTCTTGATATATTCACCATTCATCCAACGAAGTTTTGCAATATCAAATACTGCCGGAGATTTGTTGATATGATGATAATCAAATGCCTGTACCAGTTCATCCAGTGTAAAAATCTCTCTGTTGTCAGCAGGGCTCCATCCAAGAAGTGCCACATAGTTAATAATTGCTTCTGAAACAAATCCCTGATCAAGCAGGTCTTCATAGGAAGAATGGCCACAGCGCTTGGAAAGCTTCTGGTGTGTCTCATCTGTGATCAGCGGACAATGTACATAAACCGGAATATCCCATCCGAAAGCTTCGTAGATACGGTTGTATTTCGGAGCTGAAGAAAGATACTCGTTACCTCTTACTACGTGTGTGATCTCCATTAAATGGTCATCAATTACATTTGCAAAGTTGTAAGTTGGGTATCCGTCAGATTTGATCAGGATCAGATCTTCCAGTTCCTCGTTGTTTACTGTAATATCTCCGTAAATCACATCATGGAATGTTGTAGTTCCCTCTGTCGGCATGTTAAAACGGATTACGTGTGGTTCTCCTGCATCAAGACGACGCTGAACTTCTTCTTTGGAAAGTTTCAGACAACGTTTGTCATAGATAGAAATCTCTTTACCTGCTACAACACGTTTCATACCTTCCAGTTCTTCCTTCTTGCAGAAGCAGTAGTATGCATCTCCCTGCTCTACTAACTGCTGTGCATACTTCAGGTAGATTCCCTGCGCCTGACGCTCACTCTGTACATACGGTCCAAAGCCTTTGTCCTTGTCCGGGCCTTCATCATGGAGAAGTCCTGTTTTTGCAAGGGTACGGTAGATGATATCTACAGCGCCTTCTACGTAACGTTCCTGATCTGTATCTTCAATACGGAGGATGAAATCTCCGCCTTCATGTTTAGTAATAAGGTATGCATATAATGCTGTTCTTAAATTTCCAACATGCATTCTGCCTGTAGGGCTTGGTGCAAATCTTGTTCTGATCTTAGCCATAACTTTTTTCACTCCTGAATTTTTCATATATTCAAAATCTGTAAAAAAAGACCCTGCTTAAAAGCAGCGCCTTTCTACTTTCGGGTTTATTATACGTCAGAGGCTTTCTTATTTCAAGTCGGGATGGAGGAAATTTTAAAAAAGTTCGTTGTGGAAAGGGACGCATGACAACATGCAACAAAACAGCGCAGAAAAATATTTTATTGGGAGTGCATTTGCAGGGGTCTTAGATATTCTTAGTTCTCAGAAATCTGCGTTATGAGCCGGCTGCATCACTGTCTGAGCGAAGTCGGAGACGTAGCGAGTTTGACAAGCCGGCTCATGGTTTTAGCAGATTTCTGAGGACTTAGAATATCTTAGACCCCGAAACCGCACTCCCAATAAAATATTTTTCTGCGCGTCCCTCTTGCCATTCACACGCTACATCTTACGAAACCTCTCATACCGTTCCTGCGCGATCTGCTGTCCACTTTTCCCAGCTTGTTTCACCAGAAACTGCTTCATTCTGATTTTCATATATTCTGCGATTTCCGGCAGATTCTCTTCACTTGCCGGATATTCCTCCGGTATGATCCGTTCAATGATCCCAAGCTCTTTCAGATGAGCCGCTGTTACTTTCATAACCTCCGCAGCTTCCGGTGCCTTCCTGCTGTCTTTCCAGAGAATGGAAGCAAACCCTTCCGGCGAGAGAATGGTGTAGGTTGCATTTTCCATCATCCAGACTTCATTGCCAACTGCAAGTGCAAGTGCACCTCCACTTCCGCCTTCACCAATTACAACAGAAAGAACCGGCACCTTCAGATCAGACATTTCCAGGAGATTCCTTGCAATGGCTTCGCCCTGTCCCCGTTCTTCTGCTTCCAGTCCGCAGAATGCCCCGGGAGTGTCTACAAATGTGATAACTGCGCGCCCAAATTTCTCTGCCTGTTTCATCAGGCGAAGAGCTTTTTTGTACCCTTCCGGTGACGGCATTCCAAAGTTGCATCTGATGTTTTCTTTTGTAGTATGCCCTTTACGGATTCCGATTACTGTAACAGGCTGTCCATCCAGTGTGGCAACACCACCGATGATGGCATTGTCGTCTCTGACACCTCTGTCACCATGAAATTCCATGAAATCATCAAAAATGGCATCAATATATTCCGCTGCTGACGGACGGTCGCTGCTTCTGGCGATCTGGACTCTGTCCCAGGCTGTAAGATTTTTTTGTTTCTTCTGCTTTTTCTTTTTGCCAAAAGTATCAAATGCCCTTGCTGCTGTTTCCTGAGGAAATTCTCCATAACATTCTCTGGTATTGTGCAGTTTCAGAATCAGCGAAAGAACATCACGCATGGAGCCTCGTTCGACAATTCCATCGAGAAATCCATGTTCCAGAAGAAACTCCGGTCTCTGGAAACCCTCCGGCAGTTTCTGACCTATAGTCTGTTCAATGACTCTCGGGCCGGCAAATCCGATCAGGGAACCTGGTTCTGCAAGGATAATGTCTCCAAGCATGGCGAAGCTTGCAGTGACGCCACCGGTTGTCGGGTCTGTAAGCACAGATGTGTAGAGAAGTCCTGCCTCGGAATGGCGCTTGATAGCAGCGGAGGTTTTTGCCATCTGCATCAGTGATACAATCCCCTCCTGCATTCTGGCACCGCCGGAGCAGCAGAACAGGATAACCGGAAGACTCTGTCGTGTAGCTTCTTCGAATGAACGGGCAATTTTTTCTCCTACTACATAACCCATGGATGCCATCAGAAATCTGGCATCCATTACTCCGAGTACGGTGCGTATGCCGCCGATTGTAGCTTCTCCAATAAGAATGGCCTCATCCATTTTGGTTTTCTCTTTCAGATTCTCAATTTTCTGTGGATAGTCCGGATAATCCAGAGGATTGCTGTTATCAATTCCTGTGAACCACTCTTTAAAACTTCCTTTATCTGCGATCATTTTGATGCGGCGTTTTGCGCTGATTCTGAAATATCCTCCGCATTTCGGGCACACATAGGCGTTGGATATTACGTCTTCTCTGTAAACCATTTCTCCGCACTTTGGACATTTGATCCATAAACCCTCAGGTACGGAAACAGATGCGGACTGTTTATTCCGCTCTTCTGAAACTGTTTTCTTAAAAAATCTCTTCAAGTCTGCCATTAAAATCCTGCTCCTTTATGTAACCCAATTTGCTGTTGCTTTCACACAACAAAATAACGTTAATAACTATTAATCAAACTAATTCTATCAAAAATAATTTTATCGGTTCGCTCATTAATTACCTTTTGATAAATATGTAATTTCTACTGAACTATAAAATATATCTGCACCAGATTTTCTTTTACAGATCCGGATAATGCTGTGGAATGAAATCAGTTGTAATGTTTCCCTCCTGAAAATCCGGTTGATTGAGAAGCTCATATAAGAAATCTACGTTGGTCTTTACTCCTTCAATCGCAACTTCTCCAAGTGCACTGATCATTTTCCGGATAGCACTGCGGCGGTCCTTGTCATAGACGATAATCTTAGCGATCATGGAATCATAGTATGGCGGGATTGCATAGTCATTGTAAACTGCTGTATCCACACGGATTCCGTTTCCGCCTGGAAGGTGCAGATCTGTGATCCTGCCGGGACATGGCATAAAATGTCTCTCAGGGTCTTCTGCATTGATCCTGCATTCCATGGCGTGACCGCGGATTTCTATGTCTTTCTGCTGAACGCTTAAGGGTTCTCCTGCCGCAATACGGATCTGCTCTTTGATCAGGTCTACGCCAGACACAAATTCTGTCACAGGATGCTCTACCTGGATCCTGGTATTCATTTCCATAAAATAGAATTCTCCTGACTGATCCAGAAGGAACTCTATGGTTCCTGCACTTTCATAGCCTGCTGCCTTTGCTGCACGGACTGCGGTTTCTCCCATTCTCTTTCGCAGTTTGTCTGCAATTGCAATACAGGGAGATTCTTCGATCATTTTCTGGTGGCGTCTCTGAACAGAACAGTCACGCTCTCCCAGATGGATCACATTTCCGTATTTATCTGCAAGAATCTGTACCTCTACGTGTCTGGGATTTTCCACAAATCGTTCCAAATACATGGTATTGTCAGAGAAAGAATGGACAGATTCCTGTTGTGCTGTTTCAAATAATTTGGCAAATTCCTGCTCATTACGTGCTACACGCATTCCTTTTCCACCGCCACCTGCAGAAGCCTTGATCATAACCGGAAATCCGATTTCTTTTACTGCTTCCTGTGCTTCTGTCACTGTGTAAATCGGCTCTTTTGTGCCTGGTACCACCGGGACCTGGGCTCTGCGCATAGTATTTTTTGCCTCTGATTTATTTCCCATTCTGGAAATAACCTCTGCTGATGGACCGATAAATGCTACATTGCATTTTTCACACATTTCCACAAATCGGCTGTTCTCTGAAAGAAATCCGAAGCCCGGATGGATAGCTTCTGCATTTGTGGCAATAGTTGCGCTTAAGATTCGCTCCATATTCAGATAGCTGTCTGTAGACTGTGCTTTGCCAATGCAGACTGCTTCATCTGCAAGCTGAGTATGCAGGGCATCTCTGTCTGCTTCTGAATATACAGCAACTGTGTGGATTCCCATTTCACGGCATGCACGGATAATGCGCACTGCGATCTCGCCACGGTTGGCGATCAAAATTTTTCCAAACATTTGTTATGCTCCTACTGCAAAAGTCAGTTCTGCGATCACTGCTACTTTGCCGTCCTGATTTGTAGCTTTTGCTCTTCCAACTCCCATTGGCCCTTTTTCCTTGATGATCTCTACTTCAAGTGTAAGAGTGTCACCCGGAACTACTTTGTTCTTGAATTTTGCATTATTGATAGATGCAAAATATGCAATTTTTCCCTTATTCTCCGGTTTGCTCAGGATTGCAACTGCACCAGTCTGAGCAAGTGCTTCTATGATCAGAACTCCGGGCATGATTGGTTCCTGTGGAAAATGTCCTGCAAACTGTGGTTCATTGTAAGTAATACATTTCTTTCCTGTTGCCTTTACACCTGGAACCAGATCTTCGATTGTATCGATCAGGAGGAACGGGTGTCTGTGGGGAATGATTTCCATGATTTCTTTTGTTGTAAGCTTCATTATGAATGCCTCCTTATCTTTTTTCTCTATTCTATCACAAACATTGGCTGTCCGAACTCTACCATCTGTTCATTTTCCACCAGAATTTCTTTGACAGTACCGTCAAATTCTGATTCAATCTCATTCATCAGCTTCATTGCTTCAACAATACCAAGAACCTGGCCTTTGTTTACTTTATCTCCCACTTTCACGAACGGAGCACTTTCAGGAGATGAAGCTGCGTAGTAGGTTCCTACAAGAGGAGATTTCACTACATTTCCTGTAAATGTTTCTGTACCGGATGCCTGACCAGTTATCTGATTCTGCACTGCAGATTGCGCTGCCGACTGCATCACCGGCTGACACTGAACTGACAATGCAGCATCTGTATTTGCTGCAACCTGCTGTACGATTGTTTTCTCTGCTGACATGGAGATATTTAAGTTTCCGTCCTGCAGATTAAATTGTGTCAGATTTGAATCACTGACTGCGTGGATCAGTTCTATTATATTTGATAATTCCATTTATGTCCTCCTGCCTGAATCAATCATATATCCAGGCTGTCTGATCCAGACAGATATCTGATCTTTCACACTCCGCCGGATCTGTATTAATTATATTTCTGTAAAATCAGTCTTCGTATTTCTTAATAAGTAAAGATGCGTTATGTCCGCCAAATCCAAGTGAATTTGACAGCGCATATTTGATGTCCATCTTAACTGGGCCGTTTCCTACATAATCCAGGTCGCACTGTTCGTCCGGTACCTGATAGCCCACTGTCTGATGGATCAGTCCTTCCTGCAGTTCTTTAACACAGGTGATCACTTCTACTGCACCGGCAGCTCCCAGAAGATGTCCTGTGACGGATTTAGTAGAATTTACTTTCATTTCTTTTGCATGCTCACCGAATGTTTTCTTAATGGCAATAGTTTCAAATAAGTCATTGTGGTGTGTACTTGTACCATGGGCATTTACATACCATACATCATCTGTAGATATACCTGCTTCTTTTACAGCAAGCTCCATGGCTTTGGCAGCACCGGAACCGTCTTCTGCAGGGGATGTGATGTGGAACGCATCTCCTGTTGCGCCATAGCCTACAACCTCAGCGAGAATCTTCGCACCGCGGGCTTTGGCATGCTCCAGTTCTTCCAGAACTACAACACCTGCACCCTCGCCCATAACAAAGCCGCTTCTTTCTTTATCAAACGGAATCGAACATCTCTTTGGATCTGTAGAAGATGTGAGAGCTGTCAGGGCTGCGAAACCACCAAAGCCTGTTGGTGTGATAGCAGCTTCTGTTCCCCCTGCTACCATTACGTCTGCATCAGACCACTGGATAGTGCGGTATGCTTCACCGATACTGTGTGTTCCTGTTGCGCAGGCTGTTACAACATTAATATTCTTTCCACGAAGTCCGAACTGAATGGATACGTTTCCAGATGCCATATTTGAGATCAGCAGTGGAATCATCAGCGGATTCAGTCTGCCAGGACCTTTTGTCTCCAGAATTTCGCAGGATTTCTCTACTACCTGCATGCTCCCGATACCGCTTCCTACACTGCATCCTACACGGAAGGGATCTTCTTTTGTCATATCAAGGCCAGACTGCTCGATGGCTTCTTTTGCTGCAGCCACTGCATATTGGCTGAAAAGCTCCATACGTTTGGCAGATTTAAAATCCATGTAATCTTTGGGGTTAAAATTGTTGATCTCTGCTGCCATATGTGCTCTGTATTTTGTCGTGTCAAAGCGGGTTACTTCTGCAAAGTTTGTTCTGCCCTCTTTTACGCTGTTCCAGAATTCTTCTACACTAAGACCTACAGGAGTGATAGCTCCCATACCTGTAATCACTACTCTTCTCATTTTATTCTCCTTTATACATTCATACCGCCATCCACACTGATGACCTGTCCTGTAATATAATCTGCTTTCTCAGATGCCAGAAATACTGCTGTATTGGCAATATCCTCCGGTTTTCCAAACCGTCCCAGGATAATCTGCCTGCAGGCCGCTTCTTTCACGCTGTCTCCCAGAACCTCTGTCATCTCTGTATCCACAAAGCCCGGTGCAATGGCATTTACTGTAATTCCTCTGCTTCCCAGCTCTCTGGCCATAGTCTTTGTCAGACCGATCACGCCAGCCTTGGATGCTGCATAATTGGCCTGTCCTGGATTTCCCAGAATGCCGGACACAGAAGAAATATTGATAATTTTACCGCTGCGCTGCTTCAACATCTGTCTTGCACTGTGGCGGATTGTATTAAAGGTTCCCTTCAGATTAATATTTAATACAGCATCAAAATCCTCTTCCTTCATTTTCATAATCAGCCCATCTCTTGTGATCCCGGCATTATTCACCAGAATATCCAAATGTCCAAACTCCGTTACCACATCCCTGATCATTTTCTCGCAGGCTGTAAAATCACTGACATCGCATTGGCAGGTAACAGCTTTTCCACCCTGTTCTTCAATCAGTTGTTTTACCTCTGAGGCTTTTTTTTCTGAGCCATTATAATTGATAATTACCTGTGCTCCTTCTTTTGCCAGAGCCACAGCAATGGCTCTGCCGATTCCTCTTCCTGCTCCTGTGATCAGAGCTACTTTATTTTCCAGCATTTACAGACACTCCTTTCTGACCGTTTCCAGATCCTCTGCCTTTTCCACATGAAGAGCCTTCACATTTCTGTTGATCTTTTTCAGGAAACCTGTAAGTGTTTTTCCGGGTCCGATTTCCACAAAGGTATCCACCCCGTCACGGATCATAGTTTCCACGCACTGCTGCCAACGTACAGAAGAGAACACCTGCCTTACCAGAAGTTCTTTTACTGAATCAGGTTCTGTTACATATCCTGCAGTAACATTAGTGACATATGGTATGGAAAATGGCTGCAGCTCCACTGCTTCCAGTGCCTGTCCAAGCTTCTCACCTGCGCCCTTCAGCAATTCACAATGAAAAGGACCACTGACCTTCAGCGGGATCACTCTTCTGGCTCCTGCTTCTTTCAAAGCTTCTCCTGCAGCAGAAACTGCCTTTTCCTCTCCTGTGATCACGATCTGTCCCGGACAGTTATAATTGGCAACAGAAACAATACCTTCTGTCTCTTCGCATACCTTCTCGATCAGCCCTGCATCTGTTCCCAGAACTGCTGACATAGCACCACCTGTGGGATAAGCCTCCTGCATATAGATGCCTCTTTTTCTTACCACCTCAAAAGCATCCTTCTCCTTCATCACTCCGGAAGCAATCAGTGCACCATATTCTCCCAGGCTCAGTCCTGCGTTTACCTGAGAATGGATTCCTGTTTCCTCCAGCGCGCGGAGCATGGCAATTTCCGCAGTAAGCATGGCAATCTGTGTATATTCCGTAATATTTAATCTGTCCTCTTCTTCAAAACATAAAGCCCTGACATCCAGCCCGCTGGCTTCAGACGCTGTCTGGAAAACCTGGCGGCATACCGGAAAGTTCTCATAAAAATCCTTTGCCATTCCGGTATACTGGGCACCCTGTCCAGGGAAAACAAATGCAATCTTGGACATATATTATTTCCTCATCTTTCTCCACTCTTGTCAGTTATATATTGCAATATCAGGACAAAAAATATTTTTCCTTGATATTCCATTAGTTTTACAATAAAATATTTTGTATGTCAAAGTATATATTTAAAAAATTCTCCCCGGAGCCTGGTAACAGCCAGGTCTCCAAGGAGTTCTGCTTCACTTTATTATGCTTCTACGCCTTTGTTTTTAAGGTAATCTATAACTGCACCAACAGTTGTCAGATCTGTAAGCTCCTCTGCCGGGATCTCAATATTATATTCGTCCTCAAGAGCCATAACCAATTCAAACAGATCAAGGGAATCTGCTCCCAGGTCATCTTTAAAAGAAGTCTCAGAAGTAATCTCGGATGCATCACAATTTAACTGCTCTGCGATCATTTTGCTCATTTTTTCTAACATTGCTTTTTTCTCCTTTAATTAAGTCCTGCAGTATGATTCGGTTATTATCTCTCTGCCGGATGTTTTATTTCATAATTACTTTGATACTCAAAGTATATATGCTCCTATTCCGTTTGTCAAGCACTATTTTTGTTATCTTATTATTATCAGGAATCCTTAAATTTAATCTGCCGTGCCACACTGAGAGCAAGTCCCATTTCTGCCATAAGGAATACAATGGATGTCCCTCCATAGCTGATAAATGGCAGCGTAACTCCTGTATTCGGCATCAGGTTTACCACAACCGCAATATTCAGGATAACCTGCAGCGCAATGTGGATAAAAATACCACTGACCATCAGTGACCCAAACATATCCGGCGCATTCTGTGCAATAAAAAATAATCTATACAAAAGATAGGCATATAGAAGCAACACAATGATCCCACCGAAAATCCCCAATTCCTCACAGATAATAGAAAAAATCATATCATTCTGTGCTTCCGGCACACTTCCAAGCTTCTGGATACTGTTGCCCAGCCCTCTGCCGAAAAAACCTCCGGAACCAATGGCATACAGAGCCTGTATTGTCTGATAGCCCCAGGTATCTGCAAAATCCTCCGGGTGCAGCCATACCATAATACGGCGAAGACGGAAGCTGATATCTCCGTCTACGCTGACTGTTGCATTCAAAAACATGACCACAGCTGCAATCCCGGCAAGTCCTGCTCCTCCCAGGATAAAAAATATTTTTGTATCCGGATGTGCCACAAAGATCAAACCAATCGTAATCGCAAAGATAATAATTGCTGTACTCAGGTTATCTGTAAACTGGTAAGCCCCAAACGCAAGCAAACCACCTACGCCCAGCAGAACCATACATGCTTTCAGAGTTTTGATCCTGCGTCCCATTTTGATGATCATGTAGGGCAGACACACGATGACTGCCACTTTTGCAATCTCTGATGGCTGAAACTGGATCGGTCCGATCTGCAGCCATCTCTGGGCACCATTGGCAGCGGTTCCCAGAGGGGTTTTTACCAGAAGCATAAGTCCAAATGCTGCTACATATAAAATTGTAGTAAAATAATGCAAAATATGATAATCAATTCTGGAAATGATCAGGGCCATCACAACACACGCTACACTGATCGCTGCCTGTTTTTTAAAATAAAACATATCATTTCCATATTTCACTTCCGCCATATAGGAACTGGTACTGTACAGCATAACCAGTCCAAAGCAGATCAGAAGCACTATAACTGCCACCAGACTGTAATCGTAATAATCTGCCCTGGCATGCTGTATGGATCTGCCTGCTTTTGCACCAGAAATCCTGCTCTGCTTCTGCGTTTTTGTTTTCTGCATGGAATCACCTTCATTATATCGCTTGTTACCATTCATCTTATGATAACCTTTTATCTTTTTCGTATTATAGCAGAAAGTTTCCGCAGACGCAATGAATTACCATAATAACATTTAGTCTTCGTCTGAAATTTCCACCGGATCTGTCTCAAAAATAAATTTTACATTTCCGTCCATATCAGAAGTTTTGTCTGTAAAGGTTGTATACATAACATCATCAGACTGAATTGCCTCAAAACGATCCAGGATCTTCTGCAGATCTTCGGTGACTGTCTCATCCAGTTTCTCAATTCCTTCTTTATAAAATTTCTCCTGGCCATCATACAGTTCTTTTGCTCCGTCCTTCAGATCACTGATTCCATTCTTTAACTGATCACTTCCATCCGCCAGCTTATCAGCACCAGCCTGCAGTGTACCCACTCCGGAAACCAAACTGCTGGTTCCGCTCTTTAAAGTCTTGGTTCCGCTTGCAAGGGTACCTGTTCCATTTGCAAGCGTATCTGCCCCGCTTGCCAGCTTGGAGGCTCCGCTGTTTAATGAAGAGCTGTTCGCAGAAAGCTGAGAAGCTCCACTGGTAAGAGCTCCGCTGTTGGAGGCAAGTGTTCCTACGCCACTTACCAGTTGTCCGGTAGCTGAACTGATCTGAGAGATACCGCTTGTCAAAGTCTTTCTGGCATCTTTAAGAGTCTTAGCTCCCTTCAGCAAAGCACTGGCATTGGCATTATTTTTGCCCTGCAAAGTTGTAATACCATCTGTAAGGGTCTGACCTGACTTCAGAAGTGTATCTGCTCCTGAGATCATCTGCTCAGTGCTTGCCTTTGCCAGGCTTTCATAACCGCTCTGAAGCTTTGTGTTGGCTGTTGTCAGCTGATCAGAACCAGCCTGCAGCTGTTTTACTCCCTCAAGCATAACCGGAAGCTGTTCCTCCATCTGGGTAAATAAAGTGCTCATTCCATTAACGCCCTGAGAAAGCTGTGTTCCAAGTCCGGAAAGCTGTGCTCCGCTGCTCTTCAATGCTTCATCATTTGCTGTCAGTGTCTGTGCTCCTGCATTCAGCGTATCTACTGCTGTTTTTACATTCTGCATTCCGGAACTCAGAAGCTCCAACTGTTTTTGAAGGGTCTCTACACTTGAATTAACAGTTTCTTCCTGGGTTTCTGCAGTTGCAGATGCTGTCTGTGCAGAACTCCTCAGTGCTGATGCTGTCGCCTGCAGCGCTGAGGTATCCGGTGCTGATGCTGTAATCGTAGAGGTATCAATACCTGAAGCTGTAGCCTCTGCTGCCTGTACAGAGCCCAGTGCACTGTTTACTGCAGATGCCACTGCTGCTGCAGTTTCCTCATCCATGTTACTGTAATCAATATTGTTCAGTGCAGCTTCTGCGGCCTCCAGACTTCCATTCACAGAGCTGATACCTGCTTCCACAGAAGAAGCATCCACTGAAACCTCAGAAGCATTACTGATCCAGGATTCAATTTCATCAGCCTGACTGTTCATAGTATCCGCACTGCTGTCCAACTGTGCGGACATGGCATTTGTTCCCTGCTGAATGGAAGAAGTCTGAGAGGAAGCCAGCCTATTCAATGAGCTTTCCAATGAGGATAAACCTGCTGCCAGCTTTTCCACACTGTCTATATATTCCTGTACCTTTTCAGTATATGCAGATACGCCATCTGTATACTGTGTTACATTCTGTCCGAAATTCTTGATCATGTCAGGATCAATCTGTGAAGAAAGGGCTGTCATTTTCTCTGCTGCAGACTGTATTCCCTTTACTGCTGTATCAATTCCCGGAACCATCTGACCCATTCCCTCAACCAGGCTCTTGATTCCTCCTGCATACTGGCTTACGCCTCCCGCCAGCTGACTGGCTCCGGCAATATACTGTTTCATTCCATCTGTCAGTGTGGTAGCTCCATTGACGTAATCCTGTACACCTCCTGCCAGCTGATTGCCTCCTGCAACATACGCATTTACACCGTCGCTCAGGGATTTCATTCCTGCCTGATACTCTTCCATTTTACTGTCCAGTGTATTTACACCTGCTGTATATTGTCTGATTCCTGCAGAAAGAGTATCCGCTCCTGAAGTATAGGAGGATACGCCGCTATCCAGGGATTTCGCTCCTGTACTTAAGGTTTTTGCCCCACTGTCTACTTTCTGGGCACCTTCATCCAGGCTCTTTGCTCCGTCATCCAGTGTCTTGGCGCCATCACTTAACTCATTTACTCCCGACCGAAGGCTGCTGATTCCATCTGCAAATTCTTTATATTTTTCATTTAAGGTATCTGTTCCGTCATACAGTTCTTTAGAACCATCTACAAGTTTCAGGGCAGCCTCCTTCAGATCATTCATGGAATCCTTCAGATCATCCAGTCCATTCACATCACCCAGATCCATGTTCTTGAAAATATCTGTCAATGCAGCAGTAAAGGTAGAACTCATTTCACAGTCTGTAACATCTGCCTCCATGGTAAATCCTTCTGGAATATCAATCTTATCTGCCATATCAGAAGTAAGATCCAGACTTTCTTTCAATCCCGGCATTCCCAGACCTACTACCACATTTCTGCTTCCATCGGAAATAACTTTTCCATTATCCACTGTAATATTACTGAAATTATCTGTGGACAGGATCATTCCTGTAACCATAACAAAGGGCGAATAAATCTCTGTCTGTTTTCCGTCAATTTTAGTTGTCTTTTTAGAATTATTGGTATAGGTGACCACCATCTTCAGATGTCCTGTTCTGCCGGCCAGCTCCTCCGGAGAAATCTCAGTTCCATCCATATAATATTTAATACTTACAGAAACCGGTAAATCCTTATCTGTTTTACCCTGATAATAAATATCTTTGCCGTCTGTATTCCAGGTAAGATTATCACCTTTCTGAGTAAAGGTCTCATCGCCCTTCACATTTTTAATATCTGTCAGGTCTGAAGTATCCTCCACATCAGTGGAATTTTTTCCTGAATTTTTCAGCCAGTCAGATACCGTTACATCTGTAACTTCTCCCTCTGCGGTTGTATTTACATAAACGGTCTCTTCCTTTGAAACATCACCGCTTCCTGTCTGCACTGCTGCCATCACGGTTCCTGCACTTAAAACTGCTGCCATTCCTGCTGCCAGAGTAGCGGCTGCTGCTTTTTTTCTGTTTCTGTTCATAATAAATTACTCCTTTATATTCTATCTCTTTACAATAAGCTTCCTTAACAAATCAATCTCTTATTTTGTCTTCTCTTCTACCTTTTTTTCTTGGCAAATCCAATAGATGTATGGCAGATAAGCGGGTCAAATATCATAAACATTGCCGGCAATACCAGAAGTACAACTAAAGTACTGATAACCGCGCCACGAGAAAGCAGGTTTGTGATACTTCCGATCATGTCAACCTGTGTATAGAGGCCAACACCGAAGGTTGCTGCGAAGAAACTGCATCCACTGATCACAATTGACTTCATGGAAGTCTTATGTGCAATAGCAATGGCTTCTTTCTTGCCTTTTCCAAGGCCTCTCTCCTTCTGATATCTGCTGGTCATCAGGATCGCATAGTCAACAGTTGCACCCAGCTGGATACATCCGATAACGATACTTGCTACGAATACAACTTCCTTTCCCTGATAATATGGAACAGACATATTAACAAAGATTGCAAATTCAATAACTGCAACCAGGATAACCGGAAGAGAAATGGATTTGAATACGATCATGATAATAATAAAGATTGCCAGGATGGAAATGGTATTTACTGTCTTTAAGTCTACATCTGTAACATCCTGTAAATCCTTTGTCAGAGGTGCTTCACCAATTACCATGGATTCAGGACTGTAACCTTTTACAATCTTCTGAATCTCATCTATCTGGTTATTTACTTCATCTGTTGCTGTCTTATATTCAGAACAGATAAATTCCATTTCATATTCATCACTCTCCATCATCTTCTTCAGATCACTGGGAATCATGGTATCAGGAAATGCGGCACCTACGAAGGAATCCATTCCCAGTGCCCATTTCACACCGTCAACATCTTTGATCTGGTTAAGCATTTCTGTTTTCTCTTTTGTTGTCAGTCCCTTCTTTAGCAATACCATATGTACATTATTCATGTTAAAGGTATCCTGAAGCTTTGCATTTGCCACATTACTATCCAGCGTAGAAGGCAATGATTTATCAATATTATAGTAGTTTTTCAGATTATTGTTTCCGTGGATAGCCGGGAAAAGCATTACCAGGAAAATGATCAGCCATACTTTATAATGCTTTGTAATAAAAGCAGAGGCCTTGTCAAAGCTTGGAAGCAATGGCTTATGTGTTGTCTTCTCAATTGCTCCGTCAAAGGTAAGTACCAAAGCCGGAAGTAAAGTTACACAACATAAAACACCGATCACAACACCCTTTGCCATTACAATACCCATGTCACGTCCAAGTGCAAATGTCATAAAACAAAGTGCGATAAATCCTGCAACAGTTGTAATGGAACTTCCGATTACGGATTTGAAGGTTGCATTGATAGCATGTGCCATAGCTCTCTCTTTATCACCTTCAAAGCGTTTCTTATTCTCTTCATAGCTGTTCAGCAGGAAAATAGAATAGTCCATAGTAACACCCAGCTGAAGTACTGCTGTCAAAGCCTGAGTGATGTAGGAAATCTGACCAAGGAAAATATTACTTCCCAGATTATACAAGACTGCCACACCAATACAGAGCAGGAAAAGTACCGGAACCACCAGGGAATCCATTGCAAGAAGCAGGACTACCAGAGAAAGGCAAGACGCAATCACAACATAAATCGGCATTTCCTTAAGCGCGATCTGCTTGATATCAGTAACAATACCTGTCATTCCACTGACAAAACAATTCTTTGAAGTAATCTTACGAATCTGTGTTACAGCTTCCATGGAAGTTTCTGATGATGTTGTATTATCAAACAAAGCAATCATCATAGTGGCATCTCCCTTGAAAAACGCATCTCTCAAATCCTTAGGAAGCATTTCCACAGGTACAGACAGATCTAATACACTGTCATACCACAAAACCTTTTTCACGTGATCTACAGCCTCTATCTTTTCTTTCAAAGCTGCCACATCCTTTAATTCCATATCCTCCACTACGATCATGGAGAAGGCTCCCATTCCAAACTGATCTACCATAATATCCTGACCCTTTACTGTTTCCAGAGTATCCGGCAGATAGCTCAGTACATCATAGTTGATTCTGGTGGCCGCCATACCAAGATATGACGGGATCAGCAATGCAATTCCAATGATAATGATCAGTATTTTGTGTTTTGCAATCCACTTTCCTACCTTAATCATCCTTTTCTCCTCTTCTTTCTTATTGATACTGTTTAATCATTCTATGACCAACAGTCATTTTTTATTTCATGAAATGTTATATACCAAAACTGACTGTCAGTCAATAATCATTCTTCACAATTTGCCTAAATTTTTTCAGAATAAAAATGTAATATTGACTTTCAGTCATTTTTGTTTAAAATAAAAAATAAGAATGTATGAAAGAGGGAACTGTAATGGGAAAACTGGAGCTGAATAAGAAAAAGAAAAAAGATGCTCTGTTCACTACCGCTTTTGAGCTATTTACCACAAAAGGGCTTACAAAAACCACAATTTCAGATATTGTAAATCAGGCAGGTGTAGCCAAGGGAACTTTCTATCTTTATTTCAAAGATAAATATGATGTCCGAAATAAACTTATCTCCCACAAGACAGGGGAGCTTTTTTATCATGCCCATGAAGCATTGGCTCAAACTGATATCTGTGATTTTGAAGAACAGGTACATTTTATTGTAGATTATATACTTACAGAATTAGACAGAGACCATACTCTCCTTCTTTTCATCTCCAAGAATCTCTCCTGGGGAATCTTTAAGGGTGCTTTTGAGGAAAAAATGCCAGATGAAGACTACCATTTCTATCAGTCCTATCTGGATATGCTTTCAAAAAGCAGGGTTACCTACGAAAATCCGGAGCTGCTTCTTTTCACTATTATTGAACTGGTCGGCTCCTCCTGTTACAGCTGCATTCTCTATCAGCAGCCGGTACCTCTGGTACAGTACCGGCCTTATCTGCATGCCTCCATTACTGCCATTATGAAGACTTTTGAGGCAGCTCCTGATCAGCCTGTTTAAATTTTATATGCTATTTGCAGTCTTTACATGATGCCTTGCAAGGATTATCAAAGCTGGGATTAAAGGCATAGAAATTCTTTGCATCCAGATTCTCCTGAACAGACCGCAGCGCTTCTCCAAATCTCTGAAAATGTACGATCTCTCTGGCTCTCAGAAATCTGATGGGATCTGCTATCTCCGGCATATCCCGCACAACGCGCAGGATATTATCATAGGTTGACCTGGCCTTCTGCTCTGGGGCGACCTCGTAAGAACAACATAGCTGGAAACCCTTGAAAATACGCCATTTTGCGTAGGACAAGCCTTTTCCTGCTACGATTGCATAAGAACAAAAACATAGAAAAATGAAGATGAAGCAAGCTATCCTACATAGTTCCAATGGTTTCAGCAACTAAGACGTTCAACAATGAGCGTCTATTTTTTTACCCAAAATGAAAGGAGAATCAAACATTATGAAAAAGATTATGAAGCGATTGCTTACAGGTGTACTTACCCTTGCAACCGTATTTACTGCATTACCTGTCACACAGGTTCATGCTGCGGATTCCGTCTATACTACTACGGACGGTAAAGCAGGAACAATCGTCAAGATTGACAATGGCGGTTCAGAGGTTTCCAGCTTTGAAGAAAGCATAATGAACGCTGACGGGCAGATTGCCTACTGTATTGATATAAACACAAATTTCCAATCGGGATATAAGAATCGTATCAATGCAACAGAGCGAATGAGCGACGACCAAATATCTGATGTGGCGTTGAATCTGGAATACGTCAAACAGTATGCAGAAAAGCACAGTCTTTCCAGCAAACAAGTCTATCTGTTGGAACAATGTGTTGTCTGGCGAAGATTGAGCGTTCACTTAGGCTGGGGGTACAACAATGTACGAGCTGCCTATGATGAAGTGTCAGAGAAAATCCAGTCAGAAGTCTATGAGAACGCAAAGGCTTTCGCTAAAGAAAATAAAGACCGTTACGATTGCGGTGGTTACATCTATGTTGGTGAAGGACAGGACTTAGGACAGTTCTGGGCGAAGTTAGCTGTCGGTGATGGCAAGATTCAGAAATCGTCCAGTAATACAGCGATTACAAAATCTAATGACTGCTATTCTTTATCTGGTGCGACTTATGGTGTCTATTCTGATAAAGGCTGCACGAAATCAGTTGCCACACTTATGACAGATGGCAACGGGAATACGGATACGGTGGAGTTGAGATCTTCTACATACTATGTAAAAGAAATCGAAGCTCCAAAAGGATTCCAGTTAGATAACAACGTCTATACCCTTACGGTAAAGGCTGGTGAAACTTCCACATTGAAAGTCAGCGATACACCAAAAGTCACAGACACTTTGGTTGAGCTTTTCAAGATTGATATGGAAACAGGAAAAGCAACCGCACAGGGTAACGCTTCTTTAGAGGGTGCGGAGTTCGTCTGGAAGTATTATGACGGTTATTACACAAAAGATAATCTTCCATCAGAACCAACACGCACATGGACGACAAAGACAAAAGCGGAAAAAGGCAGCGATAACACTATCCACTATATCACAAGATTGGCAGATTCCTATAAGGCATCTGGTGACATCTTCTATACACAAAACGGTACTATCTGTTTACCGCTTGGTACTATCACTGTAGAAGAAAAAGCTGCTCCAAACGGTTACTTGTTAGATGGTGCTTATATGCAAGCCGCTGGAAGTTCTGAACAGATAAAAGGCGTGTATGTGGCACAGATTACAGAAGATGGCGAACTTGCAGCATTAAGCGGCAGCAACCAGTATTCCGTATCGGACAAGATTATCCGTGGAGGTGTGCGAATCCAAAAGCGTGACCTTGAAACAAAAGACACAAAACCACAAGGCGGTGCAACATTGAAAGATACTGCCTTTGAAATCATTTCCTTAAATGATAATGCGGTATTGGTAGATGGCAAATTATACAACAAAAATGAAACAGTCAAGACAATCCATACAGGCGTTGACGGTAGCGCTACGACTGACGCTGATACACTTCCTTACGGTCACTATAAAATTTCAGAATCCAAAAATCCGACAGGATATTTGACAACTGGTGCGGTTGACTGTGAGTTTGACATTGTGAATGACGGTGAAATCATGGATTTAACAGATGAAGCACATTCCATCTACAACCAGATTATCCGTGGGGATATCGAGGGTGTGAAAATTGGTGACGGTACTCACAAGCGACTTACGAATGTTCCCTTTAGGATCACAAGCAAGACGACTGGTGAGAGCCATATCATTGTTACGGACGCAAACGGTCAATTCTCCACTTCTTCTGACTGGGTATCTCATAAACAGAATACCAACGCCGGAAAGACCAGTGAGGACGGTATCTGGTTTGGTACTTCCACACCAGACGACAGCAAAGGTGCATTGCTTTACGATACTTACACAATCGAAGAATTACGCTGCGATTCCAACAAAGGAATGACGCTGATTCCGGCGTTTGATGTAGTGGTGTCAAGAAATAAAGTAGTCGTGGACTTGGGTACACTCACAGATGAATATGAACCAGAAATCATTATCCATACGACTGCCACAGATAAGGTGACAGGTGGAAAATCAATCGTTGCCGGAAAGAGCGTGACTATCGTTGATACCGTCACTTTAGATGGTCTGACAAAAGGCACAAAATATCAGTTGAAAGGCTGGCAGATGGTGAAGTCTGAAAATGCACAGCTTTTGATTGACGGTGAACCCGTGGAAAATGATTACACATTCACTGCGAAAAAATCAGAAATGGAAGTTGAGGTTTCCTATACGTTCAATGCTTCTGCTCTTGGTGGCAAAGACCTTGTGACATTCGAGGAATTGTACGATTTATCCAATCCAGACGAGCCTACAAAGGTGGCAGAACATAAAGATATTGAGGACGAGGGGCAAACAGTGACGATTACGGAACGTATCATCACTATGCACACAACCGCTACTGATAAGGCGACAGGTGAAAAGACGATTGAAGCAGACGACAAAGTAACTATCGTTGATACGGTCACTTTAGATGGTCTTGAAAAAGGCGTGAAATACACTCTTAAAGGTTGGGAAATGGTGAAGTCTGAAAATGCTGAACTTCTAATGAATGGCAAGCGTGTAGAAAATGACCTTACTTTTACTGCCGAGGATTCTAAAATGGAGGTTCAGATTGAATTTACATTCAATGCTTCGGAGCTTGGCGGCAAAGAGCTTGTGACATTTGAAGAATTATATGACGTAACCAATCCAGACGAGCCTATCAAGGTAGCTGAACATAAGGACATCAAGGACAAGGGGCAGACTGTGACGGTCAAGGAAAACCTGGAATCCCCTACAGCACCAGAAGAACCTAGCACACCAACAAAGACAAGCGATTCACCAAAAACAGGTGACAACACACCATTTGTCGCATTGTTCGCCATGATGGGAATTTCCGCTGCTGGTCTTATCTTTGCCGGATATAAGAGATTCCGCAGAGTAAAGAAGTCTAAATAATACAGGAGGTATCGGTTTATGAAAGCAACTCCCCGTTCACCTCCCATCATAAAAAAAGTCAGTCCGTGGCTGGCAACTCAACTAAATTCTGCTTGATTAACATTTATCTTTCTGAATGGGGATTGTCAAGGGTGCGGCAGCACAACGCTTGCCCTTGATAATTCACAGGCAGACAGATATTATTCCGATAGCAGAATGACACAATCAATCATTAAAAATATAGAAAGAAAAGAGGTAAACAATTTATGGAATTAAAACACGTTATCCCAAATATGGAAAAAACATTCGGAACTTTAGAATTTGCTGGTGAGAATAAGGTGGAACAGCGTAGGATCAACGGACGTATGACGGTCGTTTCCCGTAGCTTCAACCTTTATTCGGACGTACAGAGAGCAGATGATATTATCGTGGTGCTGCCTGCTTCTGCTGGTGAGAAGAACTTTGAATCAGAGGAAAAGGTAAAACTTATCAATCCCAAAATCACTGCAGAGGGTTATAAAATCGGTACAAGAGGATTCACAAATTATATCTTATCGGTTGACGATATGGTGAAAGCATAAGGAGGTATTGAGTATATGAGATTAGCAAACGGAATCATTATTGACAAGGAAAAGACTTTCGGAGTATTGAAATTCTCCGCATTAAGACGAGAGGTACATATCCCGAATGAGGACGGTACGGTTTCTGAAGAAATCAAAGAACGTACCTACGATTTGAAGTGCAAAGAACAAGGACGTATGATACAGGTAAGTATTCCGGCTTCTGTTCCGTTAAAGGAATTTGACTACAATGCAGAGGTGGAAATCATCAATCCTGTGGCTGATACGGTGGCAACCGCTACGTTTCAAGGTGCAGACGTTGACTGGTATATCAAGGCAGATGATATTGTCTTGAAGAATAAGCATTCTGTGTCAAACACTATGACAAATCCATCACAAACAGTAACAAAAATAAATAAGCAATAATTGCTTCATCTGCAAAATGATATTATAATTATTGGCATATAGATAAATCGATGGAAAGGAATTAGTACAAATGTTAAGAAAAAATATTCTTATATTCATAAAAAGAAATACGCTTATTTCTGCATTTTTTATAATATCTATAGTCATCATTACTTCATATTATTTAACACTGGATTTGCCCGAACTGTTTAGAGGAGCCGAACAATGGTTTAATCTTTTATTTCAATTATCTGTTGGATATATAATAAATTTTATGTTTTATATCACACAAGTTTATGTTCCTAACAATAAGAGGGATTCTATTGCTAGAAGAAATGTTTCTATGCGATTAAAACAAATTATAAAAAATATGCGAAACAGTCTATCTTCGCTTGCAGAAATTTATTTAGATGGTTATACAGGTACTGATTATACTGCTGAAGAATTGTCTAGTTTGTTACAGTTACGATTTTCAGATAAAGTGAAAGTTTTAAATGCAAATAGGACTACTCGAGAAAATATGGTTTATTTTTCTGTAAGAGAATGGCTTGGAGAGTGTA
>NZ_JACOQG010000007.1:0-148109 GCF_014297245.1 Blautia difficilis
TTTTTCGCACTGAGCCATGCAGCTCTGTGCGCTTATGCGGTATTAGCAGCCATTTCTGACTGTTATCCCCCTGTATAAGGCAGGTTACCCACGCGTTACTCACCCGTCCGCCACTAGAATTAAATTAAATCGACCGAAGTTTCAATAAGATAATTCCCGTTCGACTTGCATGTGTTAAGCACGCCGCCAGCGTTCATCCTGAGCCAGGATCAAACTCTCTGATAAAGTGTTTGATTACTCAAGACAACCAACTAGCTATCTCTCGTTTTACTGTTTTTGGTTTATTCAACCGTTCTCAAATAATGAAGTTCGTTTCTTACGAACCGAACCGCATTCGCATCTTTCGATGCTCATGTGTAAAGAATTTTCGAGAATCGTATGTGTTTCACTGTTTAGTTATCAAGGTTGTCTGTCTTTGCGACAGCTTTTACATTATATCAGCCGATTTCCATGTTGTCAAGAACTTTTTTATTTATTTTTCAAATTCTTTTTCAACAGTTCGCATCAGCAACTCTGATATAATATCACATTCATTTATCTCTGTCAACAACTTTTTCAACTTTTTTTAGTTTTAATTTTGTTTCTGAGAAAATAGAAATCCGCCTCATTCAGAAGCGGATTTATCATACCATTGTTTTTCGTCTGCGTCAAGCACCTTTTTACATTTATTTACATTTATTTTTTATTTACTTATTTTCCGTAAAATATATTCATAAAGATTTTAATCAGAATATCCTTATCATACAAATAATTTAACAAAGGATCCTGCATGATAAGTTTCAGGGCAGTATCTCCCAGTTTCGTATTGCACAGAACGGTAAATACTAAAAACAAAATCCAGATCATAATCACAAATTTTACGCCTCCCAGCAATCCCCCTGTGATTTTGTTTACCCCACGGATCACAGGAAGCCCAGCGATCAGATTTGTAGCCCAGGTAATACATCTTATGAACAAAGTTGCCAGTATAAAAGAAATCAAAAAGGAAATTCCATTTACTACAATTTGCGCCAGGTATCCAACGACATAATCTGAAAATGTATTCACCGAAAGATATTGATAAACTGATGAATTATTATTCTCTGTCAGCCCGCCGGACAACAGATCCGGGAACTCCAGATCAGATATGGCGTTCTCCTGGCTTTCTTCTGTCACAGTCTGGGCTTTTATTCCCTTTTCTTCTGCAAATTTGCTGCAGTTTTGCTGTATGGTTTCATATATAGATGTGTTTTCGCGGATATAGTTGTTCACATAAGGATTAATAAACCACACCAGAACAATAGACAGGACTACACATATCAGTGAAACTACTTCACGGATCAATCCGCGTCTGTAACCGTGCAGGCAAGACAGGATCAAAATTGCAATTGCAATAATACCAGGCCAGGTTATATTCATATTATTCCTCCTATCCCAGCTTGATCACATCTACACCACTATCCAGAACGAGCAGATATCTGTTCCACCCAATCTTAAAGAAATCCTTAATGGTGCCGTCCACTGATCCCATATATTTCTGAACTCCTCTGCTGTTCATTACACATATCTGTGAACTGTTATACATCAGAATATTCCCACCGCTCAGTTTAATTGTAGTATATGGAATATTAAAATTCTGTTTGAATTTCAGATTACCATCTGTAGAATACACTTCCATCGTGTACTGCTTATCCTTGCTGTCATTCTTAAATACAAGCCCTATCATATCGTCATCGAAAAAGGTGCTGACAATTTCCTTTTCCACTTCCACCGTTTTACCTTCTTTAGGAATCTGGCTTCCCTGGTAAAGAGTAAATCCATTATCTTTAAGCGCAACAGCGCGTCCCTTTTCCAGATATTGAATTTGGGGAATCACCACACCTTCATATTTATAGCCACTGACAATACGGTCATCTTCATTCTGGCCTACATCCCCAAAATTATAAAAAGCCACATAGCTGGTCGTATCATTCCCATCCACAAACTGGTAAGTAACCATCATGATAACCCCATCATCTGAAATAGCAACATCCAATGGATAACCAGGATCATCTACTTTCGTCTGGTTTTCTGCGATCAGACTTCCGTCTGTACTATAGAAATCAATCCAAGTGTCATCGCCTCCATCCAAAATTGCAGCAACCAGACCGCTTTTGGACACTCTGGCTTTTATAATACTGTAAGAAGTAGTAACGCTCCCTGTTTTGCCGGATTTATCGTAAATCTCCAGGGTAGTCCCATCTTTATCTGCTATTACTGCACGATTTCCTTTCACATCAGCCACAGGATTCTGCATTTGATACGTCTCACTCCAGATCGTATCCATACTATCCGAAACCAGAGACACTCCATCCGGACTATACCGTAAAATATCTCCATTCATTTCCACATAGCTGGTAGATACCACATCCTCCTGCTCACTGGATTTAACTATCTTATAATTATGGTAACTTCGTTTCTCCACATAAACAGCCACAGCTGTCACAGCCGCTACGAGCACAGCTGCTATGAGCACAGTTTTTTTCACAACACTTCTTTTGTAGCCGTTATGCGAATTTTCACCATACTCCCGTCCTGTGCTTCCCTGTTCTCTGGCAAGCCTTGCTTTTTCGGCAGCCAGTTTTTTCTTTTTATGTTTTCTCATCATTTTTTTTATTGTATTTGCCATTTTACCCTTACCCTGCAGTATTTTAGTCGAACGGATATACTCCGCATTTACCTATCATCATTGATCATTCTGCAATCTGCAGCTGCCACAATCCGGAATTTATTATAACACATATATCTAAGGTAATACAATTACTTGTCCGGGATAAATGATTTCATCTTCTTTTATACCATTCAAAGCACAAATCCGACTTATTTCCTTTGCATCACCATAACGTTCCAGGCTAATCTGAAAAAGAGTGTCTCCCGGCTGTATCACATAAGATTCATGGACAGATTCTGAAGCAGCTGTTTCGTTTTCCTTTTGCAGCTCCTCCCGCATTCTTTTCTGTGCTTTTCTCGTATCTGCCTCTTCTCTGTAAATCTGCTCTGTTTTATCAGACTGATCAATTTCTCCTGTCTGATTCGCTGGTTTGGGAGTCTGTTGTACAGAAACTTCCTTTTTTTCATTTTCCTTACTCTTTATGGTTTTCTTTTTTATTTTTTCGTTATCTGTAGATTTCTTTTCTATCTTCGGGGTTGGTGATGGCGTAATTTCTTCTATAATCACAGAGGACGCAGTTTTACTTTGATCCTGAGAATATCCAGGGTTCTGAAAATTCCTGTAAAAATTCATTCCCACCGTCAACACAGCAATTGCCAGACACACAGGCACTGCATAGGAGAAAACTGAAACTGTATTTTTTTCTTTTTCCTCCTTTGTTTTTTCCGTAATGATCTTTCTGAAATCCTTCACAGCCCTGTCTTCATATTTTTCTGTCAGGTCCAACTGAAGCTTCTCGTTTTTCTCCACCATATAATTTTGCATACAGATATTTTTCTCATAATACAGATAATAACCTTCCAATCGTATCATAGTATTGTTCTCATAACGAAAAAAAGCATCTTCGCTTTCCTGAGGTTCCATAAGCATCAACACCTTTTCTCCTCCGAAATGCTTCAGATGTACTTTTTCCAGAAGTTCTGTTGCCTCCATAGATATCCGTGGTTGAGAAAAGAACCAGCCAACAATCTCCTGATCTTCAAAATATTTCTTTTGGTCTTCGTGAATCTGTTTCCATACCTGTCCGGAAAAGTCCACATGATCTACAGCAGCCTCCATATCTTCTGCCATAACAGCTCCTCTGATAAACAGATATGCTGTTCCTGTCTTCCATTTTATTTCTCCTATAAGTACAGCAACCCTTCCCTTCTGTACCTCCTGGTTTTCTTCTGTCCTGGCCAGCCTTATCAGAAATGTATATACATAATCCTCCATATAGATTTTGTATTTTTCTCCTGCCACTCCTATCTGCCTTATATTTCTGGGCAGGCAAAATCCTTCCTCCCCCTCTTGTATATCTGGATTTTCCTCCTTATAAATTACTTCTATCATTTCCAAATCACCCCTTCGGCTATCAGAATAGCATACAGAAACTGCGGATTTTATCAGATTGTAAGAGCAATCTCCAAAAACTTGCCGACAGATTTTGCATCATGCATAAATAGCATTCATTAAGGATATGATAAATCAGACAGAGACTCTCTTGATTTCTCTGTTCACAGACATATAAGCAAAAACAATAGTAAAGCCGTAAATAAACAGGAGAAATTTTATGGTGTTTTATGTAAACTCTCAAAAAAAAGAATCCTCTAGCGAAATTGCCTTTCTTCTAAGAAAATGCATTCTCCATCATCCGGGGCCATGGTCTGAACTGGTCTTTCTCTGCATAGGCAGTGACCGCGTAACCGGCGACTGTCTAGGGCCTTATATCGGTCATCAACTGAGCCAGAAGGAAATACACGGAGTTTATGTCTACGGAACTCTGTATCATCCTGTGCATGCTCTGAACCTGGAAAAGGCATCCGACTTTATCCATACCCATCATCCCCAGGGCCTTGTCATTGCCATCGATGCCTCTCTGGGCAAAAAAAAGCACCTGGGATACGTGACCATCGCAGATGGTGCACTTTACCCAGGTGCCGGAGTCCAAAAAGAACTTCCTCCTGTAGGTGATATCCATATCACAGGAATCGTAAACATTGCAGGTATGCTAGAGCAACTGACGCTTCAGACAACCCGGCTGTCTACAGTGATCTCACTGGCAGATACCATTACACAGGGAATCTTAAATTATACAAATTCTTTGATCTGTTTGTAGATGCCTTCTGCATCCAGACCATATTTCTCAAGAAGAGCTGTTGCTGGGCCGGATTCTCCGAATACATCATTTACACCGATACGCTTTACAGGCACAGGTGCTTTTTCAGACAGGCATTCGCATACAGCTCCGCCAAGTCCGCCAATTACAGAATGTTCCTCTACAGTTACAACTTTACCTGTTTCTTTGGCAGCTGCAACTACAAGTTCCTCATCCAGAGGTTTAATTGTGTGGATGTTGATCACTTTTGCATCTACACCGTCTGCTGCAAGCTTCTCTGCTGCTTCAAGGGCAGGAGCTACGCAAAGACCGTTTGCAATAATGGTAAGGTCTTTTCCCTCACGAAGAACAATACCTTTACCTAATTCAAATTTATAGTCCGGTCTGTCATTGATAACAGGAGCTGCCAGACGTCCAAATCTCATATATACAGGTCCAACATGCTCATAAGCTGCTTCTACCATAGCTTTGGCTTCAATATCATCAGAAGGGCAGGCAACAACCATTCCAGGAATTACTCTCATAAGAGCGAAATCCTCACAGCACTGATGAGTAGCACCATCTTCACCTACAGAAATTCCACCATGAGTAGCACCGATCTTTACGTTGATCTTCGGATAAGCAATAGAATTACGAACCTGCTCAAAAGCACGTCCTGCTGCGAACATTGCAAATGTGCTGGCAAAAGGAACTTTTCCTGTTGTAGCCAGACCAGCAGCAATACCCATCATATTGCACTCAGCAATACCGCAGTCAATATGACGTTCCGGGAATTCTTTTTTGAACATACCTGTCTGAGTAGCTGCAGCAAGGTCAGCGTCCAGAACAACCAGGTTCTCATGTTTCTTACCTAATTCAACCAGTGCAGCACCGTAGCTTGCTCTTGTTGCGATCTTCTTTACTTCTGACATAATGCTTCACCTACCTTTTCTAAGTCTGCCATTGCCTGTGCATACTGCTCATCATTTGGAGCTTTGCCATGCCATCCGGCCTGGTTTTCCATGAAGGAAACGCCTTTTCCTTTAACAGTTTTCATAATGATTGCTGTAGGCATTCCTTTGGTAGCCTTAGCTTCATCAAAAGCTGCCTTTAACTGACCCATATCATTTCCGTCTGCAACGTTGATCACATGGAAGTTAAATGCTTCAAATTTCTTATCGATCGGGTATGGAGAACATACATCGTCAATCTTACCATCGATCTGAAGTCCATTGTTATCTACGATCACTACAAGGTTGTCCAGTTTTCTGTGGCCTGCGAACATAGCAGCTTCCCATACCTGGCCTTCCTGGATCTCACCGTCACCTAATAAGGTGTATACACGATAGCTTTCGTTGCTTAATTTAGCGGAAAGTGCCATACCTACTGCTGCAGAAATTCCCTGTCCAAGAGAACCACTGGACATATCAACACCCGGGATATGCTTCATATCCGGATGTCCCTGTAAATAAGATCCCAGATGACGAAGAGTCTTCAGGTCTTCTTTTGGGAAAAATCCTCTTTCTGCAAGTGCAGAATAGTATCCTGGTGCTGTGTGGCCTTTGGAAAGTACAAAACGGTCACGGTCAGCTTTTTTAGGATCCTTAGGATCAATGTTCATTTCTTCAAAATATAAGTATGTGAATACATCTGCTGCAGACAGAGATCCGCCCGGATGTCCTGCTTTTGCAGCATGTACTGCTGTAACGATATCCTTGCGGACTTCGTTTGCAATTTTCTGAAGTTCTAATTTTTCCATTATTATAAATTCTCCTTATTCACCAAATACGGCTTTATAGTCGTTCTGGAATTTCACAATACCAGCATCTGTCAGAGGATGTTTTGTCATCTGGACAATTACATTGTATGGAACAGTTGCAATGTCAGCACCTGCAAGTGCGCAGTCTGTTACATGGATTGGATTTCTTACGCTTGCAGCGATGATTTCTGTCTCAATTCCTGCTACTTCGAAGATCTCAGCGATCTCACGGATCAGATCTACACCTCTTGTAGAAATGTCATCAAGTCTTCCAAGGAACGGAGATACATAGGTAGCGCCTGCTCTTGCTGCCAGAAGTGCCTGGTTAGCTGAAAAGATCAGAGTAACGTTTGTTTTGATTCCTTCTGAATGAAGAACTTTAACTGCTTTCAGGCCTTCTACTGTCATAGGAATCTTAACTACCATGTTCGGATGGATTGCTGCAATAGCACGTCCTTCTTTGATCATACCTTCAGCGTCTGTTGTTGTAGCTTTTACTTCACCGCTGATCGGTCCGTCCACAATAGATGTAATCTCTTTAATTACTTCTTTGAAATCTCTTCCTTCTTTTGCGATCAGAGATGGATTTGTAGTAACACCACAGATCACACCCATATCATTAGCTGCTTTAATATCCTCTACTTTTGCTGTGTCAATAAAAAATTTCATCTTAAAAACCCTCCTGTTTTTTGCTTGATTACGTTGATATCCAGAATTTCTCTGTTGATAACTTCATTATAACAAGCTTCCGGAAAAGGTCAATCCCTGTGAAATTTTATTAATAATTTTTGTATTAATAATGTATGTTTTTATAAATAATGATTTCTACCTGTTCCTATGCATTATTTCTGTCCAACTGATAATTCTATATGTCAGACTGGGACATTCTGCGCAGCTGTTTGAAATAGTTTTTATCAGTTCTTACACCAGCCCTTTACATTATTAATAATATTTTTTTGAAAACATATTTAATTATTTTTTTCCAAAGGGTTATTTCTGACATGAGCATAACCTGTAGTGCGTCTTGCCATTAGTTTAGGAGTATACTCAATATTATACAGGCTGATAGGAGCTGTGTCTGTAAGAAACTGCTCCTTCGCATCAATTTTGCGGATTATGATATCGCAGGCATCCTGTCCCTTAAGTGCTACAAAATGATCAATGGTAGTCAATGAGATCCTGCGGATCCCGGAATAAAAAATATTGTCACATCCAATCACCGACACATCTCTGGGAACATGCACCTTTGCCTCATGCAGTGCATCCAGTGCACCTATAGCCATCATATCATTCTGTCCTGCAATAGCAGTAAACTGGCGCCCCTCCTGCAAAAGCTCCATGGTAAGCTCATAGCCCATAGAATATTCAGAATCCATTCTGGGGATCTGCGAATCTATGGACTCATCTGCTGCTTTAATGATCACATGATCCTTCAGCCCCTCTTTTTCATATTCTTTTACAAAGCCATTCACCCGTTTGGTTCTCTGCCATTGTCTCTTTGTCAGTGGCGGTGTAATAAATGCCACATCCCTGTGTCCCAGATCCAGCAAATGTCTTGCCATAAGTCTGCCCACCACGGTATTATCCTGATTAATGGCATCTACAGTAGTAGTTTTCTCTTTGTTACTGATAATAACAAGGGGAATTGTCTGTGCCATTTCCTCTACCTGCAACTGAAAATCCGGATTTGGGTTGCAGCTGTAGATAATTCCCTGAGGCTGCAGTGTCTGCATCATCCGCAGATATTTTTCCTCCAGCCTGGGGTCTCTCTGGGTATTACAGATAAAAACTCCATACCCCTGTTTATCCGCCACTGTCTCAATCCCCTGTAAAAGCAATACATAATAAGGATTGGTAATGGTAGGGCAAAATACAACGATCAGCCTGTCCTTTTTACTTTCTTTTTTGTTTCTGCGGCCAGGAAGCTGATATCCCAATTCTCTGGCTGCCATCTCCACTTTCTCTACGGTTTCCCTGGAAAAAGAAACATTATACTTTTTATTCAGTACCATAGATACCGTAGCCTGAGACACACCAGCCTTTTTAGCCACATCAGAAGATGTTGCTTTTTTCTTTGCCAAAGGGCTCCCTCCTTTGCATCAAAGTTCCACTCTTCCTTCCAGGGCACGAAGCAACGTCACTTCATCAATATACTCCAGGTCTCCGCCTACAGGTACTCCGCTGGCAATCCGGCTCACTCTGATTCCGGTAGGTTTGATCAGTTTACTGATGTACATAGCTGTGGTTTCACCTTCCAGGCTGGAGTTCGTGGCAATGATCACCTCTTTGACCTCATCTTTGGTAAGGCGCTGCATCAGTTCCTTGAGTTTGATATCATCCGGCCCTATTCCCAGCATAGGAGAAATAGCTCCGTGAAGCACATGGTAAACTCCTTCAAATTTTCCCGTCTTCTCATAAGCTGCCAGGTCTCTGGTATTCTCCACAACCATGATCACAGAGTGATCACGTTTGGAATTCGCACAAATAGGGCAGATTTCTTTATCTGTCAGAGTATAACAGCATTTACAATACTGCACATTCTCTCTGGCATTTACAATGGATGCAGTAAGCTGTTCAACCTGATCTCTGGGCATATTCATAATATGAAAAGCCAGCCGTTGGGCTGATTTCGCTCCAATTCCCGGCAAATGGGAAAGCTGCTCGATCAGCCTGTTAATATGACTGCTGTAATATTCCATCAGAATGGAAGACCTCCTCCAAGTCCGCCCAGTCCTCCTGTAAGTTTGGACATCACTGCTGTAGATTCCTCTTCCACCTTACGAAGCGCTTCATTGGTCGCTGCCACGATCAGATCCTCCAGCATTTCAATATCGTCAGGATCTACAACCTCTTCCTGCAGTTTTACCTTTATCACTTCTCTTTTACCGGAAATAGTCACTTCTACAGCTCCGCCGCCTGCAGCAGCTGTAAATTCCTTTTCTTCCAGTGCTTTCTGGTTCTCTTCCATCTGGCGCTGCATTTTCTGCGCCTGTTTCATTAAATTATTCATATTTCCCGGCATACCCATGCCCGGAAATCCTCCACGTTTTGCCATGGCGGTATCCTCCTCAATTTCATTCACTTTCATTTTTATTCTATTTCATCAGGATCCTCTTCTGTGACTATATCCATATGGATATTCTCGCGAATCGCCTGATCTACGCTTACCTGTGCCAGGTTGGTATGCTGATGCTTATTGGCCACCAGCATCTGGATCTCTACGGATTTTCCTGTCTGTGCTGCAATAATATCCTGCAATTCTTTCACTGCTTCCGGATTATCCACATAAGTCTGTCCCAGAAAATCCTGAAACTCTACATACAGAACAGATTCTCCTGTCTCTCCATTGTATTTCGGCACAGATTTCTGCAGCATCTGCTTAAACATTCCTGTAGTCTGTCCGATAATCGTTCTCCATCCGGTTACGATTTTCTGCAGATCCTCCGGAGCTGCTTTAGCAGGTGCAGCCTGATGGTTTTCAGGGTTATCTCCTGATATATCCGGTCTTTTTTCTCCACTGCTCTGAACGATCACCTGCTGTACCGGTCTTTCATCTATACGCTGTTCCAATACTCTCAGACGATCCAGAACTGAATCCAGATTGGTCTCCATTGCAGGACGACATAGCTTGATCAGGGCAATCTCCACCAGGACTCTTTTCTGGGCAGCATAACGGATCTGATTCGACAGATCCGAAAAGATACGGATATAACGCATCAGTGTTTCCACATCCAGCATTGTACTCTCTTCTTTCAGAAGCTTCATATTTTCAGAAGAAACATCGATAGCCTCCTCTGGTTCCTCGGAAGTTTTTACAAGAAGCAGATTTCGCATATACCACGTAAAATCCCCTACAAACTGTCCTAATTCTCTGCCGCCTACAATTAGCTCCTCCAGAATATGGATAGAGCCGGTCACATCCCCCTGGATCACTCGCCGAAGGAGTTTGCTGAATACCTCTGTGTCCACAGCTCCTAGGACTTCCAGAACCTTATCATAGGTCAGGGTCTGTCCCAGATAAAAGGCAATACACTGATCCAACAGACTGAGAGCATCTCGCATAGAGCCATCTCCGGCCTTGGCAACATACCGGACTGCCTTCTCTTCTGCCTCCACTCCCTCAATATTCAGAAGTTCTTCCAATCTGGATGCAATGGTATCTATGGTAATCCTGTGAAAATCATACCGCTGACACCTGGACAGGATCGTAATAGGAATCTTGTGTGCCTCTGTTGTGGCCAGAATAAAGATCACATAAGATGGCGGCTCCTCCAGTGTTTTCAGCAGAGCGTTAAACGCCCCTGTGGAAAGCATATGAACCTCATCAATGATGTAGACTTTATATTTTCCCTCTGTGGGACGGTAGGATACCTCCTCCCTGATCTCACGGATATTATCCACACCATTATTGGAAGCAGCATCGATCTCTATCACATTCATGGCAGTTCCTGCCTGGATTGCCTTACACATGGCGCACTCGTTGCAGGGACTTCCATCCACAGGATGCTCACAGTTCACTGCCTTTGCCAGGATCTTAGCTACTGTGGTTTTACCTGTACCTCTGGTTCCGCAGAACAGATAGGCATGACCAATACGATTATGCTTAATCTGGTTTGTCAGGGTAGTTACTATATGATCCTGACCCTTAACATCCGCAAAATTATCTGGTCTGAATTTCCTGTAAAGGGCAGTATAACTCATGAATTCACTCCTGTTCTATAACATTTCTGATAAACCATACAGTCAGAATCAGTCTCCAAAGCTGATACCGATCTGCTTGGCAGCAAGTACCAGCTGATCTTTCGGAGAAACCATTTTCAGCTTGCCTGCACATTCCTCCAACGGAATACGTTTGATCTTGCCGTTAACCACACCGATCATCACGCCGTAAGCTCCATCCACAATAGCCTGGGCTGCTCCTGCACCGATTCTGGTGGAAAGAACACGGTCATAAGGGCAGGGCTCTCCGCCTCGCTGTGTATGTCCCGGAACAGTAACACGCACTTCGCTTCCAATCTCCTGGAAAATCTGATCTGCGATTTCATAGGATACAGATGGGTATTTCTTTGCTCTTGCTTCCAGTTTTTCTTTGTATTTCTTTTTCGGAAGTTCTGCATCTTCTTTGGAAATCGCACCCTCAGCAACTGCAAGAATAGTAAAACGCTTGCCTGCTTTCGCACGTTTCTGGATTGCTTCGGTAACCTTCTTGATATCATAAGGAATCTCAGGGATCAGAATGATATCTGCACCACCGGCCACACCTGCATGAAGAGTAAGGCTTCCAACCTTATGTCCCATGATCTCTACAATAAACACACGGCCATGAGAAGAAGCTGTGGTATGGATACAGTCAATGGCATTGGTCGCAATGTTAACTGCACTCTGGAAACCAAAGGTCATATCTGTGCCATAAATGTCATTATCGATGGTCTTCGGAAGATGAATAATATTCAGCCCTTCCTCACGAAGAAGATTGGCTGTCTTCTGCGTACCATTACCTCCCAGGATAACCAGGCAATCAAGGCAAAGCTTATAATACGTCTGCTTCATAGCCTCAACTTTATCCAGTCCATTTTCATCCGGAACACGCATCATCTTGAATGGCTGTCTGGAAGTACCCAGAATAGTACCTCCCTGAGTCAGTATGCCGGAAAAATCTTTAGATGTAAGCATACGGTACTTTCCATAGATCAGTCCCTTATATCCATCATCAAATCCATAAACTTCCAGTTCATCCACACTATTGGACAATCCCTTAACAACGCCTCGCATAGTTGCATTTAAAGCCTGGCAGTCGCCACCGCTGGTAAGCATACCAATTCTTTTAATCATGATAGTATCCTCCATTTCATCCGCTTTGCTACTTGCCCATAACCAAATAACTGCTTGCAGCTGATTCGGTTAAATTTCTGTATGATCACAGAAACAGTAGACCGCATGTACTCTCAATATTATATAATATTTCCCTTTTTCACACAATAGCGTTCCAGAATTTTCTGCAACTTACCCTGAATGTATTGACAAAACGCTCTCCAGACTATATAATAAATTCCGCGCAGCCGGGGAGATAGCGGTGCCCTGTACCTGCAATCCGCTACAGCAGGGGTGATGCCAATCTGAGGCTTGTATCTTGTGGAGCTGCCCTCTATAAGTGGCGTTGACGTTTGGGTCTTACGCAACAGGAATCTGTGAACCGTGTCAGGGCAGGAATGCAGCAGCACTAAGCAGAAGCTCTTGTGTGCCGTGAGGGTGCCTGGACTGAGTTAACTGTAGAGGTAACGTCTGTGAGACCATTCCGAGGTGCGGCGCGCAAAAAAGAATATTCATGATGCGAATCATCATATAAAATAAAAAGCATTCTAGATTTTATCTTTACGATAATCTCCTGAATGCTTTTTTCTTTAATCTTCCACAGCTTGCACCCTGCTTTTATTTTTGTACTTCTTCATCACATGAAAATAGTATGGAACCAGCGGTACCAACGCGGCAATCCAGGCTGCTGGATCAGCCATGCAGACTCCTGCAAAAGAAGTATGTCCCGCGATCAGTACAACGATTCCTGCTCTTGCTACCAGTTCGAATACGCCACCTATCATTGGCACAAGTCCATATCCCATTCCCTGAAGGGTATTTCGATATAAAAAGATACTTCCAAGAAATGGATAAGCCCAGAATACCGTTCTGAAATATGTAACGGATACCTGCACTACATCCTGTTCTGACGGATCTACGAAAAGGTAGGTCAGATATTTTCCAAAGAAAAACATCAGGAGCATGACGAAGATACTCCATCCCCAGATCATTAACTGCGTATAGCGCACGCCCAGTTTCACACGATCCATTTTACCGGCGCCACGATTCTGTCCCACATAGGTTGCAATAGTTGCACCAAAGGATGTAAATACTGTGACAAAGATATTCTGAATCTTACCTGCCGCAGAGAATCCTGCCATATGTATAGGTCCGTAAATATTGACCGCACCTTGAACGATAATCGTTCCGATGGCAGTGATGGAAAACTGTAGTCCCATAGGTATTCCAAGTTTCAGAAGTCTGCTAAAACTATCCCAGGATATCTCGAAATTCTTTCTCTCCAGGTGAAGGATTGGAAATCTTTTTACAATATAGATCAGACAGCATACTGCCGAGATTCCCTGCGCGATCACCGTCGCATATCCGCAGCCTTCCACGCCCATTCCAAATATTACTATAAATACAACATCAAGAATTACGTTGATCACTGCTGAGATAATAAGAAAGTACAGTGGTGATTTCGAATCTCCCAAAGCTCTTAAAAACGCCGCAAGAGCATTGTAAGCACCTGTAACAATAAGTCCGGCGTAAATAATTCCCATGTATGCAGTTACATCATTAAATACTTCTTCCGGTGAATTCATCAAATGCAGGATCGGTTTATTTGCCAGACCGAATCCTATCGTCATTGCAATAGAAAATGCTGCCATCAGGTAGATGGACATTGCGACATAATGTCGCATCCTGTCAAACCTTTTAGCGCCAAACATCTGCGCTACAATAATTGCGAATCCACTGCTAAGCCCATTCAACCAGCCTGTTACAAAAAACATCAAAGATCCGGTGCTTCCAATTGCCGCAAGTGCATTTACGCCGATAAATTTTCCGGCAACGATCGAATCCGCAATGTTATAAAACTGCTGGAAAAGATTTCCCAGACACATGGGAATCATAAATTTTATGATCAGACTCACCGGATTGCCGATTGTCATATCATTTGTTGTATCTCTTTTCATTCTTTCGCCTCAAGCCTCTCCTGTTCTAATTTTCGCGCTGCTTTTTCCTGTTTCTTTTTCTCACGAAGTCTTTTGAAGAAATCAGACAGCATTGTGGAGCATTCTTCTTCCAGAACACCCTGCGTAATTTTTACCTGGTGATTAAACCCCTCTACCTGCAGAAGATTCATAACTGAACCCGCACAGCCTGCCTTAGCATTCATACAGCCAATCACAACTTCATCAATTCTGGACTGCACAAGCGCTCCGGAACACATCTGGCATGGTTCCAGAGTTACATACATCGTGCATCCTTCTAACCGCCAGTCTCCCAGCTTTCTGCTGGCCTTGCGGATTGCATTTAATTCCGCATGAGACAAGGTATTCTTGTCCGTATTCCTCCTGTTATATCCTCTGGCTATGATTTTTCCCTCATAAACAATCACACAGCCAATGGGAACTTCATCCAATGCCTCCGCCTTTTTTGCCTGACGTATAGCTTCTTTCATAAATTTTTCCTGTTCCGTCACCTGCTCACCCCCTGTTCTGTCAATGATTCCAAGCACAAAAAAAGCCTGAACACATAATGTCTTCAAGCTTTCTTCCACGCAATCGAAGCGACGGGATTCGAACCCACGACCTCTGCGTCCCGAACGCAGCGCTCTACCAAACTGAGCCACGCTTCGCTAATGCAAAAACTATTATATTAGTATTTTATTCTTTTGTCAACAAGTTTTTTCAAGTTTTTTATTTTTTTGTTTTTTTCGAATATTTTCCCATGAATTACATATACATTACTGAATCAATGAGCATGGAGGTTTTTTCATGTCCGGATATCGACGTTTTGTTGCATATGTATATGAATATCTGAAAGGAAAAAAAGAAAACAACTGCGGATTTATCAAAGTCGAAGAGCGGGAACAGCAATGTAAAATAGAGCTGCATCTGCATTGCCCGGGACTCCCGGCAGACCTGCCGTGTAAAATTTACGGTTTTATCCGCAAGGATGGTCTGATGAATGGAATCCTTCTGGAAATCCTAAATACCAGACCAGATACTATTGAGGGTTTCATTGAAACAGATTCTGCCAGTATGAACGCTTCCGGAATATCTCTGGATCAGTTAAACGGAATGCTCTTCCTCACAGAATCCGGAAGCTTTCTAGGAACCCAATGGGATGACCTGCCTATCCGTCCAGAAGATTTCCGGGAAATAAAACCTGATCATCAGTCCGAACCGAACGTTGCGGCAGCCGAACAGTCTGAAGATCAGTCCGAAGAGCCACCAGAATCCCCGGTAGTTCTGACCCAACAAAGCGCAGAGCAGATGGTTTCCTCTCAATCGGCTGTTCCTCAGGAATCCACAGTATCCTTTCCCTATTCACTTCAGGATTCTTTTGTACCCTTTACAGACGGCTGGCTTACCAATGCCTGGAAAATCCAGCTAAACGATCTGCGGCATTTTCCATCGCAGCATAACTCCCTCCGGAATAACCGTTTCATACAATACGGATTTTACAATTTCGGGTATCTGCTGCTGGGTATTACCTGCCAGGGACAATATATCCTTGGCGTCCCCGGATGCTACAATCAACAGGAAAGTTTTATGGCAGGTATGTTTGGATTTTCTTATTTCCGGGAAAGCAGTCAGATCCAGCTTCCTCATTCCAAAGGAGGATACTGGTATTGCTCACTCTATCCCCCGGATTTCCACTAAGGATATTGTCTCTTTTAAAATTTTCCGAAAGGCCTGCAATTCCGACAGGGTATAACTTCCAAATCCAGGTTTAAGGACTCCGTCCGAGTCCTTATATGCCTGGAGATAATATTCCTTTGCGCCCTTGAGCCACTGTCCGATCTCCCGGAAATCCTCCTCAGTATGAAGCTCTTTTACCACAGTGGTCCGGAACTCATAATCTAATTGTCCATGAAGCAAAAAATTCACTGTTTCGCTGACCTTGTCAATTGCCGGAGCTGAAACCCCGGCTAATCTGGAATAATGATCCGGCCCGGATTTAATATCAACAGCAACCTTGTCAATGAGCTTTACTTCTGCCAGATGCTTTACCACCTCCGGTCTGGTACCATTGGTATCCAGCTTAATCAGGTATCCCAGATCTTTGATTTGTTCTAAAAATTCTTCCAGGTCTGCTGCTAATGTGGGCTCTCCTCCCGAAATGCATACTCCATCCAGAATCCCTTTCCTTTTTTTCAGAAAAGCCAGGATATCCTCTCTGGCATAATCCGGTTGTTCCTCCGGATGCAGCACCAGTACACTGTTCTGGCAGAAAGGACATCGGAAATTACATCCTCCCAGAAATATGGTACTGGCTACCTTTCCCGGATAATCCAGTAAGGTTGTTTTATTAAATCCGCAGATTCTCATGATATCATTCTCCTTAGTTCAGCTGGTAAACCTCTGCAGACTGAAGTCCAAAGCTCAAAGCATCTGAATGATTATCAAAGAAGATATCTACATGTCCGTAGGGAGTTCCCAGATCCTCTACTGTATACACATTTCCGTTGATCAGAAGCTGAGTGCCAAAAGGAACTCCCGCCATAGCAACAGTACGTCCGGCTGTGGGAACTGTTCCGCTGGCTGTCAGATTACCTGCTGTACCACAGCACTGCGCACAATTACAATAGGCTGTCAGAGTAAAATTCCCAAGATACTTACCCTGTCCGGAATTCGTACTTTCTGAAGAAGACTGGTTCTCTGAAGCATCTGAGCTGTCCTCTGTGTTTTCTGAGGACTCCTCTGTATCTGAAGTATCCTCTCCGGAGTCCTGGCTTTCATAGTTCTCCTCTGCATCGTTTTCCTCTGTGGTATCTTCCTCATAATCCGCTGTATCTTCTGCTGCGTCTTCTTCAGTGGTATCCTCCTCACCGGAAGCTTCCTCCGCAGCAGCTGCTTCTGCCTCAGCTCTTTCCTGGGCTGCTTTTTCCGCCTCTGCCTGCTGGATCAGCTGTGCAATACTATTGTCTGCACTGTTGATCTGCGCTGTCAGTGCTGCCGCTTCCTCCTGGCTGGCACTGATCTGTGCTATATAAGAAGAGATATTATCGCTGGTACTTGCAGCCAGTTCCTGCACTTCCTGCTGTTTAGCAGAACGCTCCGCAAGAAGATTGTCAATCGCTGTTTTCTCTTCCTGGGCTGCCGTTTTCTGCTCCTTAATCGTCTCCTGAAGCTTCTCATATTTATTCAGCATAGTTCTGTCATACTGGGAAATCTTTGAAACACTCTCTGCTGTATTGAGAAATTCTGCCAGATCTTTGGAAGAAAGCAGTGTCTGCAATGCTGTAGTTCCTCCATTTTCATACATATACTGAATACGCAGCTTCATATCTTCATACTGCTTATCAGAAGCTTTCTGGGCTTTCTTTAATTTCTTCTGAATATCTTTTAACTGGTTTTCTTTTTCACCTGCCTGAACGCTCAGATCAGAAATCACATTGGTAAGCTCCTCATACTGCGCATTCAGATCTGAAAGATAATCCTCCAGTTCCTGTTTCTTGCCTTCCATTGCACTGATATCAGCCTGAGCCTGGGCAAGTCCTGCCTCTGCCTGCTGTTTCTGTGCCTGCATATCTGCAATTTCACCTTCTGTGGCATATGTAACTGTTATATTAGAAAGAACAAACAAACCTGCCAACAGCAATGAAATAATCTTTTTCTTCATAAACAAATCACCTTTCAAGTTTTTCTGAAGGTAAGTATAACATAAACCGTAAAAAAATCAACACTTTTCCTTAATTTTTGTAACAAATACGTAACATTTTCTGCATAAAAAGACTGCTGTGATTGATTTTTCGTCTCCTCACAACAGTCTTTCTAAAGCAATTATTCTTTTATTTATTCCTCTGCAGCAACAGCTTCCTCTTCCGGCTCAGCCAGTATAGCTTCCTGATATTTGCTCAGAATGATAGTCTGAATCCGGTCACGGGTTCCGGAATTAATCGGATGGGCAATGTCCCTGTATTCTCCATCTGCTGCCTTTCGGCTTGGCATAGCAATAAACAGACCTTTTTCGCCCTCGATCACCTTAATATCATGTACCACAAACTCATCATCTATGGTAATAGACACAACCGCCTTCATCTTTCCTTCTTTTGCTACCTTCCTCACGCGCACATCAGTGATATTCATAATGTTTACTTGCTCCTTTCAATCTGCCAGACATTTCTGACGGTTTTTATTTCATTAGTCAAACGGATAAAATCATCCGCTTCGCCACATGCTCATAACCGATTTACAATACATAACGATCGTTTTTCTCTACAACGATTTTTACTTCGCCCTCACCACAGTAATAGGAGTTGGCACGAATCGTGTCTCTGCTTTCCACAATACAGTTTTCAATATGCGTATTGTCTCCCAGATATACATTATTCAGAATAACAGAATTCTTGATCACACAATTATTTCCCACAAAGACATCTTTAAAAAGAACAGAATTCTCAACTGTCCCATTAATAATACATCCACTGGCCACCAGACTGTTCTTCACCTGGGCGCCCGGATTATATTTTGCCGGAGGCAGGTCATCAATCTTTGTCTTCACGGTTGGCTCCTGTTTAAAGAAATAATTACGGATTTCCGGCTTCAGAAAGTCCATATTTGTTTTATAATAAGCTTCTGCTGTAGAAATATTGCTCCAATAAGAATCAATCTTATATCCATAGATTCTCTTCAGGTTCTTGTAACGGATAAGAATATCCTTTACAAAATCATGGCGTCCCTCTAAAGCAGCTCTCTCGATCAGCTCAATCAGCTGTCTGCGGCGGATCACATAGATTCCTGTGGAAATTGTATTATAAGAAGACACCATAGGCTTCTCTTCAAATTCCTCGATTCTGCAGTCCTCATTCATACGGAGTACACCAAACCGCTCAATCTCCGCCGGATCCTCACAAGTAGTGCATACCACTGTAACATCTGCCCGTTTTGCAATATGATATTCCAGTACTTTATTGTAGTCCATTTTATAGACACAATCACCGGACGCAATTACCACATAGGGCTCATGGCTGCTTTTCAGGAATTGGAGATTCTGATAGATTGCATCTGCAGTGCCCTGATACCAGAGGCTGTTTTCCTTGGTAATCGTAGGTGTGAATACAAAAAGTCCTCCCTGTTTTCTGCCAAAATCCCACCATTTGGAAGAACTCAGATGTTCATTCAGGGATCGGGCATTGTACTGTGTCAGCACTGCTACTTTCTGAATATGAGAGCTCGCCATATTGCTCAACGCAAAGTCAATGCTTCGATAGCTTCCGGCAATGGGCATAGCTGCAATTGCTCTCTTATTTGATAATTCTCTCATGCGGTTATTATTGCCGCCCGCTAAAATAATACCTATTGCTCTCATTTCCCGTCACCATCCTTTGCTGTGATCACCTGTCCGCCTGCCAGTTCTCCATTCGGATAATCCTCCGGGGTAGTCACACCTGATATAGCAGTGTTTTTACCAATTTTTACATTGTCCGGAATCACACTGCGTTCACCTACAGTGGCAATTCCAAAGGCATAAACTGCCGGCTTTGCCACATTGGGAGCTTCCTCTCCGCAGCCCAGAACAACATGATTACCTATAATAACATCTTCTGCAATGATCGCTTTGTCCATCTGTACGTTCTCTCCCACCACGGAATTGCGCATAATAATGGAGTCACGGATCACACTACCCTTTCCAATAACAACATTAGGGCCAATCACAGAATTATGTACTTCACCATAGATCTCAGAACCTTCACCTATAAGGCACCTGTCTGTAACAGCCTCTGCTGAAATGTACTGAGGCGGAATAATATCCCCTTTTGTATAAATCTTCCAGAACTCCTCATAAAGATTAAATTCCGGAATAATATCGATCAGTTCCATATTGGCTTCCCAATATGAGCCAAGAGTCCCTACATCCTTCCAATATCCGTTATATTCATAAGCAAAAAGTCTCTCACCTTTTTCCTTACAATACGGAAGAATATGCTTTCCAAAATCACAGCCATTCTGATCCTTCAGAGAGACCAGTGCCTCCTTCAATGCAGGCCAGCTGAAAATATAAATACCCATGGATGCAAGATTACTGCTTGGATTCTCTGGCTTCTCCTCAAACTCGGTGATCCTTCCCATATCATCAGTCACCATAATACCGAAACGGCTTGCTTCCTCCATAGGTACAGGCATACAGGCGATTGTCACATCTGCTTTATTTGCCTTGTGAAAATCAAGCATCACCTCATAATCCATCTTATAAATATGGTCACCGGACAAAATCAGGACATAGTCCGGATTATACTGTTCCATGTAATCCATATTCTGAAAGATCGCATTGGCCGTTCCTGTGTACCACTCACTGCTTGTACTTTTTTCATATGGGGGAAGTACAGTTACACCACCCTCGTTTCTGTCAAGATCCCACGGAATACCAATACCTATATGTGTATTAAGCCTCAACGGCTGATACTGTGTTAATACGCCTACTGTATCGATACCCGAGTTAATGCAGTTACTTAAAGGAAAGTCTATGATACGATACTTTCCGCCAAAAGCAACTGCAGGTTTTGCTACTTTTTCTGTCAGTACGCCCAGCCTGCTGCCCTGGCCGCCAGCTAAAAGCATGGCTATCATTTCTTTCTTTATCATGCAATCACCTCTTGTATGTTATGATTTTCTCATTATACCACACTTCCTATAGTTAGTGAACATTTTTTACAATTTTTCTTTCTGTTTTTTACTATTTTTAGAGCTATTGTATACGTCTTTTTTTGACACGCTTCGATTTTTCTTATATTTATTATGCATTTTTTCTATATATTTATCTGTTTTTTGTATTTTTTTGCCATATCCTTGCCATCATAAAAAAAGATATAAGCGAAAGACTTTTCATTTTTCTTTTCCGGGAGTATAATAAGCCCAAACCAAAATAAGGAGAACCATATTATGTATCAGATAGATTTTCACAAACCGCTGCATATCCATTTCATTGGCATCGGCGGAATCAGCATGAGCGGTCTGGCCGAGATTCTTCTCCAAGAGAATTTCATTATCTCAGGTTCCGATTCCAAGTCCAGCCCTCTGACACAGGCACTGGAGAAAAAAGGTGCCACTATTTACTACGGTCAACGTGCTTCCAATATCAGTGATCAGGTAGAACTGGTAGTTTACACTGCTGCCGTTCATCCGGATAATCCCGAATATGCCTGCGCAGTACAAAAGGGACTGCCAATGCTTACCCGTGCAGAACTTCTGGGACAGATCATGCGCAATTACGAAACTCCCATTGCCATTTCCGGAACTCACGGTAAAACAACCACCACTTCCATGGTATCTCACATTCTCCTGGAGGGAAACTGCGATCCTACCATCAGTGTCGGCGGCATTCTCCCTGCGATCGGAGGCAACATCCGTGTAGGCGAATCTGAAACCTTTGTCACAGAAGCCTGCGAATATACCAACAGCTTCCTGAGCTTTTTTCCAAAAATCAGTATTATCCTGAACATAGATGCCGATCATCTAGACTTTTTTAAGGATATCGATGATATCCGTCATTCCTTCCGCCGTTTTGCCCAGCTTCTTCCTGCTGACGGAACTCTGATCATTAATGCAGACACGCCCAGATACGAAGAGATCATCCGCGACCTTCCCTGCAATGTGATCACCTATGGTCTGGAACAGGATGCAGATTATCAGGCAGGGGATATTACCTATGATAAATATGGTCACGCTTCTTTCTCTGTTCTTCGTCATGGTGTAAAAGTAGGAAGTTATTATCTGAAGGTACCGGGTATCCATAATGTATCTAATGCATTGGCAGCAATTGCCCTGGGACATCTTCTTGGACTTTCCGAAGATGTGATCATCAAGGGTCTTGGAAGCTTTACCGGTACTGACCGCCGTTTCCAGTATAAAGGCCAGGTGGTAGGTGTTACTATTATTGATGATTATGCACATCACCCAACAGAAATCGAAGCTACCTTAAACGCAGCCCACAACTATCCTCACAATAAAGTATGGTGCGTATTCCAGCCTCATACATATACCCGTACCAAAGCACTTCTGCCGGAATTTGCCAAAGCACTTACTCTGGCTGACCATGTAGTTGTAGCCGATATTTATGCAGCAAGAGAAACCGATGATCTGGGTATTTCTTCCGCAGATCTTCAAAAGAGGATCCAGGAACTTGGCACTCCCTGCGAATACTTCCCGACTTTTGATGAGATCGAGAATTTCCTTCTCTCCAACTGCCAGGAAGGCGATCTGCTTATCACTATGGGAGCCGGCGACGTGGTAACTATCGGCGAACAACTTTTAGGTAAATAGAGTTCTGTTCTGCAAACCCGGTACAAAAAATCAAGGGACCGTCAGGATTTTCATATCCGGCGGTCTCTTTTTTACTCCCAAATTCAGAATCACTTTTTTCAATTTCCGGTATATTTATCCCAAAGTTATAAACAAATTGTTCCACATCTTCTGCCTGTGTTTTTTTCCTCTTTTTTGCACTTATCCACATTATCCACATGGTTATACACATTTTATGTCTCCCATTATTGTGGATTTATATGTGTATAAATCATTTAACATAATTCGACAGTTTTCTTAACGTAAATTCTATGTTCTTCGCCCAAAATCGTTATTTTTCAAGTTTCCAATAATCATTTGCATTTTTGCTTTTCCACATTATCCACATTATCCACATTACTACTCTCTTCCTTCTCAACAGCGCCACTTCATCAATCTTTCCTCTGGCACAAAAATAAAGGTTGTGCTATAATTCAGATGATATTAGGGTCAAAAATCAATATGACCATAAAACAGGAAAGTGAGCAGATTCATGACATCCATCACATTACAGACTGCTTCCCCCCGGGAAGTCACAGTCCTAACCAATGATTTTATAGACAACTATATGCCCAGAGCCAACGGGGAATTTGTAAAAGTATACATCCATCTTCTCCGTCTGCTGTCTGACGGAACCACTCCGTTCAGCCTGGAACAGATGGCAGATCATTTTTTCTGTACAGAAAGAGATATCCTCCGCGCCCTGAAATACTGGGAAAAGGAAAAACTCCTGATTTTAAATTGTCAGGACAGCGGCGAAATTTCCTGTATTACCCTGACCGAACCCAAAAAGCAGAATAAAAATTCCATCCTGCCTGCACCTGACCCCATCCCTGATTCTGCACCGGCTTCTGTTTCCTCTCTGACCCCTGACCGTGTGAAAGAATTGAAACAGAACGATGAGATTGTTCAGTTACTCTATATTACAGAACAATACCTGGGCAAAACTCTGACTCCCACAGAAGTTAAAAAGATCATGTTCTTCTATGATGAGCTTCATTTTTCCCCGGATCTCATAGAATATCTGATTGAATACAGTGTCAGCAGAGGACATAAGAGTATTCGATACATAGAAACTGTGGCGCTTGCATGGGCCAAAGAAGGAATCTCCACTGTTACCATGGCTAAGGAAACAAATTCCCAGTATAACCGAGAATATTACATCATCCTGAAAGCTATGGGGATCAGCGGCCGAAATCCTGTAGAAAACGAAATTTCTCTTATGGACACCTGGCTGAAGGATTATGGTTTCACACTGGACATTGTCCAGGAAGCCTGCAGCCGTACGGTTCTGGCAACCGGTCAGCCCAGCTTCCCCTATGCAGACAAGATCCTCTCTGGCTGGAAGGATAAAAGTGTCAAAAATCTTTCCGATATCCGCCAGTTGGATGCCCAGCGTCAGCAGCGTAAACTGGAAAAAGCATCTAACAAAAAAGACACAGCTGCTAAACCTGCCAGTCAGAACCGATTCAATAATTTTCATCAGCGAAAATACGACTTCAACGAATATGAAAAGAAATTACTGAACCAGTAAAGAACCATATCACCTAAAGATATACAGAAAAGGAGGCAGTTCATGCCTTTACAGAACTATCAGTACGATAAGATTATGAGGGAATACAGCAAGACTCAATCCAGAAACCGTCGTCTTCTGGAAGAGCATAAACAGGAGATCTACGCCAAAATCCCCCGGATCAGAGAAATCGATGAAGAAGTGGCTACTTTAAGTACACAGAAAGCCAGAGCCTTGCTAAGCGGACAGGCTTCCGGTACCGAAGACCTGAAAGCAGCAATCTCTCTCCTGTCTCAGGAGCGGACTGCCTTACTTGTATGCAATTCTTATCCTGAAGATTATCTGGAGCTTCCCTACACCTGCTCCCTGTGTCAGGACACGGGTTATGTGGGAGATAAAAAATGCATCTGCTTCAAGAAGGCTGAGATAGAATTACTCTACACACAGTCCAACTTAAAAGAAATTCTCAAAAAAGAAAACTTTGAGCACTTTTCTTTTGACTACTATTCTGATACAATGAGAAACGAAGCTACGGGATTGACCGAAAGAGAAACCGCCAAAAAGGCTTTCGATACCGCAAGAAATTTTGTAAGGACATTTGATTCTTGTTTCGAAAATCTTTTTCTCTACGGAGATACCGGCGTAGGCAAAACCTTTCTCTCCCACTGCATCGCACAGGAATTACTGGATACAGCCCACTGTGTCATGTACTTCTCTGCCTTTGATCTTTTTGATCTCCTTGCAGATTCCAAATTTTCCAGGGAAAAAAACGAGGGTGCAGAATTTATACTTGACAGTGATCTGCTGATCATCGATGATCTGGGAACCGAACTGACTAACAGTTTCGTATCTTCTCAGTTGTTTTTATGCATAAACGAGCGAATCATGCGCAGAAAATCAACAATTATTTCTACAAATCTAAAACTTGAAAATTTCTCGGACACCTATTCCGAGAGAACCTTTTCCCGGATAGCCAGCAATTATCGTATGGTAAAGCTGGAAGCCAAAGATATCCGGATACAGAAAATATTCTTAGGAGGAAAATAAAATCATGTCACAGGCAAATACAAAGGATTTAACTACACTTCCGGTGGGCAGACTGGGTCTGATCCCACTGATCAGCTGTAAGGATCTGGGAGAAAAAGTCAATGACTGGCTGATCCAGTGGCGCAAAGAACGTTCCCATGATGAACTGGGCTCCTTTGCTTTCGAGGGTTATCAGAGAGATTCTTATCTCCTCCCTGTCCAGACAGCACGTTTCGGTTCCGGAGAGGCCAAATGTACTATCCTGGAATCCGTCCGCGGCGATGATATCTATATCATGGTAGACGTATGTAATTACAGCATCACTTACAATATCGGACCATTTACCAATCTTATGTCCCCGGATGATCACTTCCAGGACTTAAAACGTGTGATCGGCGCAGTCAGCGGAAAAGCCCGCCGAATAAATGTAATCATGCCATACCTGTATGAAAGCCGCCAGAACATCCGTAACGGCAGAGAATCCCTGGACTGTGCAACTGCACTTCAGGAACTGGTAAGCATGGGGGTAGAAAACATCATCACATTTGATGCCCATGATGCCCGTGTCCAGAACGCAACCCCTATGCACGGATTTGAAACCATCCAGCCTTCCTACCAGTTTATCAAAGCTCTCTTAAACCATGAAGATGGCCTTCACATTGACAATGACCACTTCATGATCATCAGCCCTGATGAAGGAAGCATGAACCGTGCTATCTATCTGGCCAATATCCTGGGGGTAGATATGGGAATGTACTACAAGCGTCTTGATTACTCCAAACGAGTGAATGGCCGCCATCCAATCGCAGCCTACGAATTCCTTGGACCAAACCTTAAAGGCAAAGACATGATTCTCATCGATGATATGATTTCCTCCGGAGATACAGTACTTAAAATTTCCTCTCTCCTCAAAGAAAGAGGTGCAGGTCGAATCTATATCTGTTCCACCTTCGGTCTCTTCACCGATGGTCTGGAAAAATTCGACAAAGCCCACAAAGATGGCGTCTTCGACAAACTGCTCACCACTAACCTGATCTACCAGTCCCCTGAGCTCCTTGCCAAAGACTACTATATCACCTGCGACATGAGCAAATACATTGCCCTGATCATCGACACCCTTAACCACGACCAGTCCATCAGCCAGCTCCTTAATCCTGTGGACCGAATCAACCGCTGTGTAACCAACTACATGTCCCGCTATACTAAATAAACTAGCTTTCCTTCCCAGCAGGAGCGAAGCAATCTGCGCCCCCCAATAGAGCCTCTGCCAAAGCACAGCCAAAAGCGGCAGTTCCTCTGGGGCGATTTGTGCAGGGAGCGTAATAACTCTTAGGTTCGGGAAATCGGCGTTATAAAAAAAATCCGCAACTGTCTGAGCCCATATGGGCGAGTTTTGCGGATTTTTTTATGCAGTTAGCCGATTTTCCAAACCTTAGAGTTATTAGCTCCCGAAACCATGAGCCCCAGAGGAACCGCCGCTTTTAGCGTCCCCCAGAATACTTTTTAATAACTCCCATAGCCAGATTCAATGCCTTAATATCTATTTCTTCCCCTGCAGTCAGACAAACCCTATCCTCATACTCCCTGTATTCCTCCTGCAGATTTTCAAGGGAAACTTCCCTTTCACAATACTCCTGCTGCAGCTCCTCCCTGTTCTTCTTCAGCTCCTGCTGTCTGGACAGCCATTTTGCCTTCATGCGTCCTCTCTTCTGCAGTTCTCTGGCCCCCTTCATCCTTCCGGTTCCAAAGACACATACACCTAAAGCCGCAATCACAAGAATACCTAATCCAAGAACAGCACTGTCCGAAAACACAGTAGCTGCCACAAGCAGAATAATTCCCAGAACAGCAGACAGGATCATCCCTGCAGTATAAAAATCTCTCTTTTTCCTGGCCCTTTCCGTCTTTCTGTCCAGAATAGCTACTCCCGTCTCATCTCCAGGCCGCATATGAAGAGAATTCTCTTTTTCCTCAATCTGATTCAGATTACCCTTAAGAGTATTCATCTCTCTCTGGACATGCTCCACATTTGTCAAAAGCTTCTGCAGCTCCCCTTCCTCATCCCTGTGCCTTCTCTCCTGCTGAACCAAAAATCCCTTTCTGGACATTTTCAACATCTGCATGGCACGCTCCAGATTCAGCGAATCTCCGGCTTCCTTTTCAGGCTCTCCCTTCATCCCGGAAAACCTGCCAGTCTCCATCAATGCCTGAATTCCATAATATAAGGCTTTCTCCTCTGTTTCTGTTCTGTTCTTTTCAGGAAAATATCTGATATAATCTCCGATCAGAGTCCCGCTGTATTGCTTTTCCATCATCTCCAGGTCATAAGATGGTCTGGACTCATCTACAACTTCTGAAATAATTCCAAAGGTTTTCAGCTTTTCCGGCAGAAGCCAAAAACCGGGAGTCCGGTTTCCCCTGATAAAAATTTTATAAATATTCATTCTGCCCTTTTGAGCCAAATCTGCCTTCAGCATATTTTCCGCAGATGCCTGTGTAGAGTCCTCACGCAGCATCAGCGTGATCTGCTCATAAGAGCGGCAGGCAAAGGGAACAAACCTGATTTTCAGGCTTCCATTCTCCAGTTCTCCCTCCATATAGCCATGAGGTCCCATATCTTCCCTGTCCACAGGTTCCAGTGCCCCTGCATAAGCAGCTTTGTCCGGAATCAAGATCTGAGGCTCATGGATATGCCCCAGTGCAATATAATCAAATCCTGCACCGGATACTGCTCCCATATTTACAGGAATATGCTTTGCATCTCCCCCATGAGCCAACAGAATATGGATTCCCTCCTCTGCCCGTGGACTGACAGAATCATAAAGGGGTTCCTCTATTTCCTGGTGTTCATAGCTGAGCCCATAAATATAGACATCCAATTTCTCATCCTTCACACAGGTTAGCTCTTCTTTTTCGAAAAAAACCACGTTAGACGACCACTGAAATCCTCTGTAAAAAGAATTTTCTTTCAGGTAATCATGGTTTCCCGCCATCAGATAAACCCGGGTATCCGGTATGGAAGAAAACAAATTATTTACTTCTTTTAACTCACGCAGCAGCGGCTGACGATGGAACAAATCTCCTGCTATAAATAACAAATCCACCGGATTCTCGCGGATGCCCGCAATAACCCGGCGGAAAGTTTCCCAGATTTCTTCCTCTCGCCTGCTGCTCCAGGAACAGCCTCTGTCAGGGACTGCACCTAAATGTACATCTGCAAGATGGATAAATCTCATGCCAATCTCTCTTTCTAAATCAAACGGATAAAATAATCAGACTATACTTACAGGTCGCAATTCTTAACAGTTCTTGGGAATGGGATTACGTCACGAATATTTCCCATGCCGGTAAGGTACATTACGCAGCGCTCAAATCCCAGCCCAAAACCTGCATGACGGGTAGTACCATATTTACGGAGATCCAGATAGAAATCATAATCTTCCTTTTTCAGACCCAGTTCATCCATACGCTTTTCAAGCTTCTCCAGATCATCCTCTCTCTGGCTTCCTCCAATGATCTCTCCAATTCCCGGTACCAGACAGTCCATAGCTGCAACTGTTTTATTATCCTCATTCATTTTCATATAGAAGGCCTTAATTTCCTTCGGATAGTCTGTGACAAATACTGGTTTTTTGAAAATTTCCTCTGTAAGATATCTCTCATGCTCAGTCTGCAGGTCGCAGCCCCAGAATACCTTATAATCAAATTTATCGTTATTCTTCTCCAGAATCTCTACAGCCTCTGTGTAGGTAACATGGCCAAACTCAGAATTTACCACATGATTTAATCTGTCCAGAAGTCCCTTATCTACGAAGGAATTAAAGAAATTCATTTCCTCTGGGGCATTCTCCAGAACATAACGGATCACATATTTCAGCATAGCCTCTGCCAGATCCATATTGTCATTCAGATCAGCAAATGCACATTCCGGCTCTATCATCCAGAACTCTGCTGCATGGCGGGTAGTATTGGAATTCTCAGCACGGAAAGTAGGACCAAAGGTATAAACATTGCGGAATGCCTGAGCAAAAGTCTCGCAGTTTAACTGTCCGCTTACTGTCAGATTGGTCTCTTTTCCAAAGAAATCCTGAGCATAATCAATTGCTCCCTTATCATCCTTTGGCACATTATTCATATCCAGTGTAGTAACCTGGAACATTTCTCCTGCTCCCTCGCAGTCACTTCCTGTAATCAGAGGAGTATGCACATATACAAAGCCCTGTTCCTGGAAGAATTTGTGAATTGCATAGGCACAGAGAGAACGAACGCGAAATACTGCCTGGAAAGTATTGGTACGTGAACGAAGATGTGTGATCGTTCTCAGATATTCCAGACTATGACGTTTCTTCTGCAGCGGATAATCAGGTGCTGAGGTTCCCTCTACAACAACCTCTGATGCCTGGATCTCAAAGGGCTGCTTAGCCTGTGGTGTAGCTACAAGGGTACCCTTTACAATGATGGCAGCACCTACATTCAGTTTACAGATCTCTGCAAAATTCTCCATAGTATCATGATAAACAACCTGAAGGGTCTCAAAAAAAGTACCGTCATGAAGCACAATAAATCCAAATGTCTTGGAATCACGTACGCTTCTGACCCAGCCGCCTACGGTAACCTCTTTATCCAGATACTGTTCTCTGTTTTTATAAATTTCTTTTACTGTTGTTAATTTCATCTCAATATTTCCTCTTTCTCCCATTATCAAACGAATATTGCTAAAAAGACGAAACGCTGTTAATTCCCACAGCCGTCTCGCCTTTTAGTATAGACTATTCCCTGATTTCACGCAAGGAGTAATCTGATATTTTACATTGTTTTAATTTATCTTAATGCCTATGCCCCTTCAGAGAATTCAGACATCTGGCATAAATTCTCTTATAAGTGGCAGCTGTATAGTGGAGTCCGTCATCTATCGTCCCCGCACCATAATGATCGCTGGCGAAGCTATACCCAGTACTCTTCAAATAACTGTACATATCAATATATGTATAGGCTGAAGACAAATTTTCCCTGAGATAATCATTCATTCTTCTGAGTTCAGCCTCACTTCTGTCCGCCCTGCCTGTATTGGAAAGCATTTTTCTGTTCATAGGGTTCACCGACATAAAATACAGCTCACATCCCTTACTTGTAAGAACAGGTGCAATGAAATTATAATAAGCCGCATATTCCTTATATTTTTTCAGGTCATTTACCCCAAAATTAAAGATCACCGCTGTTTTTTTCTGTACAATACTGTTAGTATCATGCTCTACCAGACGGTACAGTTCCTGATAACCGGTGCTGATCAGCCACTCGTATCCTTCGCCTCTCTTGCACACAAATTTCACATTCTCAGTCACATTCGCCGGCATGTACTTTAGCACATTACTCATAAATTCTGTGCGGGAATCTCCTACAAATACCACCTGCTTGTACTGATAGGGATTTACCTGAGGCAGTTCCTCCGCCGGCAGGTTTTTCTCTGAAGAATTCTTGAATACCACAGCATACAGATTCATATTATCATCCACTACAATCTCCTGCTCTGCCTCATATTCAGGACTTGTGTTCTGTCCCTGCCTGGGTGACCATCCCATAAATGTATATCCGGCTGCATCCTTCACACCAGGCAGAGTATAAGTATCTCCCTTTCCAAGAGTTACCGTAGAGGATATCACTCCGTTGTTTGTATAAAAGGCAATCTTCACTGCCTTTTTCTGAACAGCATACAATTTAAGATTCTTCTTCACCGTATAAGTAGTTCTGCTGGTAGCTTTATCTGCATTCTTCTTTGTGGACCAGCCTTTATTCACATATCCGGTTCTGGCCGGCACCAATGGGAAAGTGATAGTGGTTCCCTCTTCAACCTTCATATTCAGCTTCTGGTAAGAGGCATTGGTTTTCCCATTTCCCAGGAGAAACTGTACGGTATAATATTTGCTCTTTCTGCGTACTGCATAATAAGTAGTATTTTTTGTAACCTTTACCTGACTGCCTGCTGCATATACCGGATCTTTCCCTCCCTTTGTGGTAGTCCAGCCCAGATTAATATAACCCTTTGCCTTGGGAACCTCCGGAAGAGTGATTTTCTGGTTTTTTGCTGCATACAGATTCAGGGAAGTATAGGTTTTGCTGGTACTGGTCCCACTGTTATTATTAAAGGTTACTTTATATGGCATCTTTTTATAAACTGCATAGAAGTTAAGATTCTTCTTTACAGTAATCACTTTACCTTGCGCATAAGCCGCTTTAGATGCATTTTTGCTGAGAGCCCAGCCCAGAGCCTGATATCCCTTTCTGACCGGCACCTTGGGAAGCTGTATCGTCAGCCCTTTTCCAACTGTCTGATTCAGCTTTGCAAATGTGCTGTTACTTGCTCCGCTCTGGGAACAAAAAGTCATACGCAAAGCTGTACGGCGGACAATGTACAGAAACTGGTCTTTGTTTACTGTATATTGAGAATTCAGTTCATATTTTACCTCTGTGCATCCCGGTTCATCTGTCCATCCGTAATTTACGTACTTTGTTCCTCCGGGATCCGGTAATGTCACAGAATTGGTCTCATAGGCTGTCAATGTCAGTTGGGAAAAGGACGCTGTTCCGGAATTGTTATAAAGAACCACTTTACATTTCCTGGGCATATAAAAAGTCAGCACACCATCTTTGAGAAACTTGGGCCAGCTTTCTGTCTTTTTTAAAGTCAGCTTTTCACCGCCATTAAAGGTAATGCCATCAGCAAGCATCTCATTTTGCTCCAGCTTCCACTTATCAGGTGCTGCAGAATCCGGCACATGGGGAAACAATACCGAATCATCCCACTTTACCACTGTCCTAAGATTTTCACACTCAATACCATCACCATCCATAAAACGAATCTGCACTTCTTTCGCAGGATCAAAGGGTACCGGAGTAGGTGTTGGTGTTGGCGTTGCCGTTGGTGTCGGTGTCACTGTTGGTGTTGGCGTCACTGTTGGCGTTATGCTTGGAGACACCTCAGGGGTTACTGTTGGAGATACTTCCGGAGTTACAGAAGGCGACACCTCAGGGGCCGGTGAAGGTGATACCTCAGGAATCACTGTTGAAACAGGTGTAGGTGTAACCTGCACTGCAGTCTCACCCCTATCACCGTTTTCCCCCACATATCCTGTATAAGCATCATCCTCACCAGAGCTAAACAGCCCTGCATCTGCGCAGGGAGCCTCAAACTCCACTGCCTGTACCGGAATTCCTGCTGTTATCACTGCCGCTGCCAGAAAAAGGCAGGCCAGCCGTTTTCCTCCTTTGTGTTTTCGTCTGTCCATACTTTATTACCTCCATTTTACAAAACCCTCAGGCACACTGCAGGACATCCTGCAGCAATACTTAGAGTCTGTCAATAAATTTCATAAACGCTGTTCTGCCCTCTGGCGTGCATTTATAAACTCCTGCATCCTCAAGAACATGAACAAAAACATTTCCCACTTCTTTGCGAAGCACTTCCTGGATATTTTCTTTATCCAGATGTTCGTATTTTGGCAGGAATTCTGCCACCCAGTCTGCATGCTTTTCTATCTTTTCATTAGAAGAAACATCCTTTCCTTCCAGAATATATTCTCCCAGAAGCTCCAGTTCCTCCTTCAGTCTTGCAGGAAGTACTGCCAGACCCATTACCTCAATAAGACCAATGTTTTCCTTTTTAATATGGTGATACTGGGCATGAGGATGATATACTCCCAGAGGATGCTCTTCTGTAGTAATATTATTTCTCAGTGTCAGATCCAGTTCAAAGGTATCACCTACCTTACGCGCGATAGGTGTAATTGTATTATGAGGTTCTCCATCTGTCTCTGCAAAAATAAATGCAGCCTCATCTGTATATCCTCTCCACACCTCCAGAACATGTGTAGCCAGATCCACCAGACGTTTCTCATCCTTATGACGAATTCTCAGTACGGAAAGTGGCCATTTTACAATTCCTGCCTCCACGTCCTCATATCCTGGGATGGTAACTTTTTTCTCAATAGGTGCCTTTGCCATTGCAAAGGTATAATGTCCTCCCTGGAAATGATCATGACTGAGAATAGAGCCTCCTACAATGGGCAGATCCGCATTGGAACCCAGGAAATAATGAGGGAACAATTTTACAAAATCAAATAATTTGATAAAGGTATTTCTCTCTATCTTCATAGGAACATGACTGCAGTTAAATACGATACAGTGCTCATTATAATATACATAAGGAGAATATTGGAATCCCCATGGACTGTCATTTACAGTAATTGGAATAATTCTGTGGTTTTCCCTTGCCGGATGGTTTACTCTGCCTGCATACCCTTCATTTTCAGGGCAAAGAAGACATTTTGGATAACTACTTGATTTCACCAGTTTTGCTGCTGCAATGGCTTTTGGATCCTTTTCCGGTTTGGACAGGTTAATTGTAATATCAATTTCTCCATACTCGCTGTCCACTGTCCATTTCTGGTCTTTTTTTACCCGATAACGACGGATATAATCACTGTCCTGGCTAAGCTTGTAAAAATAATCTGTAGCTTCTACAGGATTCCTGGAATATTTATCCCAGAATTCCTTCTGAACCTGTCCCGGACGCGGCATCAGACAGTTCATCAGTCTGGTATCAAACAGATCGCGATAAACCACACTGTCCTCAATCAGTCCTCTCTTCACCGCTTCATCCAGAAGTGCTTTCAACACTTCCTCCAGATCAATATTACCATAATCTTCCTCCGGCTCTGTATATTCGTCTTCCTTAAATACATCCAGCAGAAGATTTGTGGCATAATTTTTTTCACACGCAGGTGTCAGCCCTGTCTCTATTCCATACTGAACCAGCTTCTTGATATTTTCATATAACATATCCTTTTTCTCCTTTATCTTTTACATTTCATTCTTTTTCTTTATTTCTGCACTGCCTGCACCGCTTCAATATATGTGATAAATATATTTCCCGCTTTCTGGAACAGGTCTGTACTGTCATTCATACCATACGGATATGTCTCCTTTTTTACAGGATCATACAGATACGTATTGTACTCATCATATCCTACAATCACCACACTGGTGTTATCTCCTGTCTTGGCAATCACAGGCCTCTGGGCACTTACCTCATACAGCACACTGTCAAGACTGCACCCTGAAAGATCGGTCACTGTACCAGTCTTTCTCAATTTCTTTTTCAGTACTTTTTTATCCAGAGTCCCCTCCAGTACTATATCAGGGATTTCCATGGTATCCAGCTGTATCTTTGTTTTTTTGTTACCTCTCTCCCATACATACTGCTGAGCACGGTTCAGAACAACTCCTCCCTGTTCATCCGCTCTCTGTACAGCTTTTGCCGGATCTGTCCAGGTACTGTCAAGCCCACCTCTGGCATATACATAGTAAGTTGATTCCTGAGGGATCTGCTTATCAAGACTGATGAACTCTTCTTTTGTATTACTGATCTTTGCATAGAATGCAAGAGGATTTTCTGTCTGAGCAGTTTCACTGAGCACCAGCTTTACCCGCACCCCTGTGCGTGATGCAGAAATGAGCTCAATCTTAACATTATTGGCTGCTACCTTTCCGTTATTCATAATCGTATCTTTTTTCTGCACAGTATAGGTATCCCCGGATTTTGCCGAAAGCTCAAATTCTATCAATGTATTTCCCACAGAAATATTAGTAATATACAGACCATCCCTGTGATATTCCTTCTTCACATTTCCATCAAAATCCTCAATACGCAGAGTTTGAATTCCCTCTGATCTATGTCCGTTGGAATCCGTAAGAATATCGGACTTCTGCAAAATTCCATAAACCAGATCTTCATTGATAAACCCAGCTGTCCTAAGTCTCTGTCCTTTCTCGTAGGTAATCGTACGGATCTTTTTCGTATCAAAATCAATTTCCCGGATACAGCCTTTTGAGTCTCCCTCTGTGACCAGCCATGCAGCATGATCATTATTATCAGAAGCTACAAAATTATCATATTTAATGCCTTCTTCCAGAATCTCGTAGGAATTACCTTCTATGTCCACCTTATACAGATTCTGGGCAAAAAGAAGGAAAAGCTCATTTTGCTCATTTACATAGGATAATTTTCCCAGATCTCTTTTCAAAAACTCATAGGATTCGGATATAGGAATAAATGCCTTTTCCTCCACCACATTCTTATCACTGTTAAAATGATATACGACCAAACCTTCATAGCCTTCATGAACTCCCCGGTTCATATATCCATAAAGAACAAAATCTATATCCCCCTCATCACTGACTCTCACAATCTTGATATTGTGTTGATTTCTGGAATCTCTGAAATCCCCATCCTCCAACTTCCGGAAACTGAATACCCGATTTACTTTACTGCTCCCCGGAGCATAGGACCACAGGTCTCCCTGCTGTGTAAAAGCAACTACTGTACCACTGTCATTTGACAAATACTCTACATCCTTATTTCGCACTCCCAGAATCACACCATCTTCTGAGAACACCGCTGTTTCCGGATCAAATATCTGATTCGCTGACCTCTGGAAATCCAACAGCCGGATTCTGGAATCCATGTATCTCATTCTGTAAAATTCCTCTACATCATATACTTCTGTAGTCTCATTTTCATTCTGAGAAGTAAACTGATAATCTATGGAAATACTTGCAGTGGTCTCATTAATATCCTTGATAACAGGGATTCCTTCTTTATATATCTGCGGCTTCAAGGTTCCCCAGCTCACCTCTCCCAACGTAGAATTAATACTGATATTGGAATAATTGGTAGCTACACCTGTTGTATCCGGTTCCAGATAGCTGGCCAGATCATCTGCCGCATTTTTATCCATACTGGTCTCGCAGAAATACTTTACAAAAGCTACATATTCTCCTGCATGCACCTGAGCTCTTGCCACTATTCTGGTATAATAATATATTTCGCGTCCCCCTGTCACCAGAGTAATCTGCATGGAATACTCCTGGTTCATTCTCAGGTCACTTCCGATTTCTACGGAAGCCCGAAGGTTCTGACCATCCGGCTCCAGCGCTTTGATCTTTTTATTCTCCAGGACCTTGCTTCCATCCGATGTACGGATTTCATAAGAAAAGCTCTGAACCTCTACCCCATATGGATTTACCACAAAAGTCAGCTTCTTAGACGTATCCAATGGTGTTACACTATCTCTGGTGAAATCCGCCTGCATAGGCTGGGCATATCCATACATCCTGTTTGCCAGCGTACCATCCAGATCTACCATAACCTCAGGAAAAGTAGCCTCATTAAAGTCCGAACGGTCATCTGTAGCCGTTCCATTCAGCAGCAGAGCTGTTCCCGACACTCCGGCGAGAAAAATACAGAACAGGATCAATATTCTGGCAATCACCTGTTTCATATCATCTCCCCTTCCTCAATTATTTCCAAGAGCCTGTCCAGAGTTGGATGAATCTCCAGTTCTTTCATCATCCTCTCTGTTTTGTTCTTTGCAGAAACTTTTGGATTCCCTGCAGACTTTTGGGTTTTCACTGCTCTGATCAGCAGATTTTTAGGCGTATGTTCCATATCTATAAACTCCAGAAGCTGTGTTTCATAACCTCTGCTCTCCAGGAGATTGGCACGTACCCCGTCTGTGATCAGTGCTGATATTCTCTCTTTCAAAATACCGTACCGCAAAACCGGTTCCAGCATTTCATTTTTTATCTGTCTGTTCACCTCATGCTGGCAGCACGGTACAGAGAGGATCACTCCTGCTCCCCACTGTACTGCCTTAGCCAGTGCATAATCTGTAGCCGTGTCACAGGCATAAAGAGTTACCACCATATCTACAGAAGATACGCCCTCATATTCAGCAATATCCCCCTGGTAAAAATGCAGCTTCTCATATCCATATTTTTCTGCCAACTTATTACATTTTTCAATCACATCTGTTTTCAGATCCAGACCAATAATATTTACGTCATACCCCTTTATTTGCCGGAGATAATAATACATGGCAAAGGTCAGGTAGCTTTTTCCGCAGCCAAAATCCAGAATTGTAATTTCTCTGTCCCTGGCAAGCTGGGGCAGAATATCCTCAATAAACTCCAGAAACCGGTTAATCTGTCGGAATTTGTCATATTTTGAAGTAATAATCTTACCATTCTCATTCATTACACCCAGATCTTCCAAAAAGGGCACCGGAACCCCCTCTTTCAGGATGTACTGCTTCACCCGATTATGGGCCTGAATCTGCACAGGTTCACTTACCGGATGTTTTTTTGTTTTTACAGTCATTTTCCCCTTTTTACTCACCAGAACCGTTCCATCCAACCGTCTTCCCCTAGCCTGAAACTGTCCAAAATGATCTGTGATCTCTTTTTCCAGATATTCGATCAGCTGCCCTTGAGTATAATTTTTATGAAAAATCTTTGTACCCTCAGTAGCAGAAGCCTGATAGCAGATTTGATTTTTCAGCTTTACCGGTCGGATTTTCACCTTGGAGGGACCTGAATCACTCCGACTTCCGCTTAAAACAGCCTGTATCAGGTCTTCATTCATTTGTTCTTCTAAATATTCTCTTAAATTCTTCATCATTTCTTTATCTATATCAATAAATCTGTAAGTTACTGTCTGACAGAACATGCAGACAATGCAATGTTCTCACCAGTGATAAAAGGTTCCTCTGCAGCGTTTTCTTCTGCAGCGTCTCCTGCAGATTTCCTGTCCCAAAAGCACATGTATCAGTTCATCCAGAAAGCAGCTCTGCTCTGCCTGAGCTTTTATCTCCGGTTTCATACTCTCTTTAATCTTGCTGCACAGATGATAAAACATATACTTATCCGGATATTCATCATATATCCTGCTTCCCTCATAATCCAACAGACGGCATTCTTCCTCCACCCTCTCCTGAATTTCCTGTACGATGCGGGGATAATAGGATTTCATCAGTTCAAATTCCTTTTCCTGCATCCTTTCCCCCTGATACAACATTGGATTGGCATATGCAGCATAAAACGGAAAATATTCATCATAATACATATCGAGATCCTGCATTTCTTCTGATGATCTATTTCAGTATATGTAATATTTACCGTAAAGTGCCTGTTACAGTTTCTGAATCATTCTGACTGTAAGCTTTACGCTATGCTCAATGGCTGCCATTTCAAATTCTGCATAGTCCATATGAGCGCTTCCATCTGCCTTGTCAGAAATAGCGCGGACTACCAGGAAGGGAATTCCATTGAGATAAGCGGCCTGTCCAATAGCTGCACCCTCCATTTCCACTGCAAATCCGCCAAATTCAGAGACAATGGCATCCTTTACTCCTTTATCAGAGATAAACTGGTCTCCTGAGCATATTCTTCCTTCAAATACATTGATCTCAGGATTTACTTCCCTGCACACCTCCATTGCCAGCTTGCGCAGTTTCTCATCTGCAGGGAAGGAAAATTCCTTCATCTGCGGAATCTGGCCTTTTTTATAGCCAAATCCCACTGCATCCATATCATGATGCAGCACATCTGTAGAAAGCACAATATCTCCAATATTAACATCATTATTCAGACTTCCTGCAATTCCTGTATTGATCACAGCTTCTGCTCCATAAATATCTGCCAGAATCTGTGTACACATTCCTGCATTCACTTTGCCAATTCCGGAGCGTACAACTACAACTTTCTTTCCTTCCAGAATTCCTTCATAAAAATCCATGGATGCCTTTGTTGTAATTTTTACTTCCTTCATCATTTCCTTGATTCTTGATACTTCCTGCTCCATTGCGCCTATAATACCGATACATTTCATAATCAAAACACCTCTTCTTTTTTTATTTTTACGCCTGTCCGGTTCAGGACAAACAAATATAAAGTACTTGTTTACACATTGCATTTCCTATTATAACAAAAGTTTAATTTATATGGAAACTTTTTTTATATTCTGCTATAATATTCAAGGTTGTAAATATAACTTTTTCTGCCAGGCAGAGAAAGGACAACAGAAAGCACTATTTTTCACAGGAGGAAAAATCATGACATACAAAACTAAGGGTGTCTGTTCACAGGCAATTTATTTTGATGTAGATGAGAATCATAAGGTTCACAACGTTCAGTTCGAAGGTGGATGTAACGGTAATGCCAAAGGAATTGCCGCTTTAGTAGAGGGCATGGATGCCAACGAAGTAATCAACCGTCTGGAAGGAATCCAATGCGGTTTTAAAAACACTTCCTGCCCGGATCAGCTTTCCCAGGCATTAAAACAGGCTTTAAACCAGTAACTCAAGAAATAAAACACAGGCAGGTCGGAGAATTCTCTCTTTCCTGCCTGCTTTTCATCTGTCCCATTTGTCACACAACGACTGAATATCTCTGGAAAAACGTTCCAGGTCCTTATTGGGAATTCCCTCGTTTTTCTTAATAACAGCCAGGAGACGATAACCAAGAGAAAGAAGCTTTTCAAAAGCACGGGCAGCCTTGGATGCTTTCGGGGAAGCAGAAACCTTTTCTATCTTCACACCTGTAGCCTCATAAACACAGGTATTCTCTGTCAGGTCATAGATGGTTCCGCTAAAAGGTGCCATCGTATCATAACCCAATTCTTCATGCAGACGTTTTGCAAAAATTTCTGTCACTTCGTCATTTCCATGAGTAACAAATACCTTCTTTGGTTTTTTCTTAAATGCCTTCGCCCATTTCATCAGTCCATTCACATCCGCATGTCCGCTGATTCCCGGCATAGTGCAGATGTGTGCCGCCACATGGATAGACTCTCCAAAAAGCTTTACATCCTGTGCACCTTCCAACAGGGCTCTTCCCAGTGTTCCTATGGCCTGATACCCAACAAACATCACTGTACATTTTTCATTCCACAGATTATGTTTCAAATGATGCTTAATGCGGCCGGCATCACACATGCCACTGGCTGAAATGATCACCTTAGGTTCATCATCAAAATTGATTGCTCTGGAATCATCACTTGTCACAGAGATTTTCAATCCCGGAAAGCTGATAGGATTAATTCCTTTATTGATCAGCTCCATTGCCTCTTCATCAAAACAATCATACTTATGCTCTGAAAAAATAGTTGTGGCTTCATTTGCCAGGGGACTGTCCACATATACCTCAAAACCATCGTGCCCATGTATCCTTCCTTCCTCTTTGATCTGGCGGATAAAATACAGCATTTCCTGTGTTCGCCCCACTGCAAAGGAGGGAATCACCAGATTTCCACCCCTGTCAAAAGTTTCCTGGATCACTTTCGCAAGAAGCCCTACATAGTCTGGTTTCTCTCCGTGGCTTCTGTCTCCATAAGTAGACTCCATAACTACGTAATCTGCCATATCCAGATACTCCGGATCCTTAATCAACGGCTGGTTTATATTTCCGATATCTCCGGAAAAAACTATTTTTTCTTCCTTTCCATTCTCTGTCACTGTCAGCTCAATGCTGGCAGAACCCAGTAAATGTCCTGCATCAATAAAACGTACAGAAATTCCCTCTGCCGGACTGAAAGCCTCGTTGTACGGACGCCCTACAAAATTCCGGATCACTCCCATTGCATCTTCCATGGTATACGCAGGTATATATTCCGGTTTCCCCTGTCTTTTTCCCTTTCGGTTTCTCCATTCTGCCTCGAACATCTGAATATGGGCACTGTCACGAAGCATAATATCACATAGATGGCTGGTAGCTTCCGTAGCATATACAGGTCCCTGAAACCCTTTTGCATAAAGGGCCGGCAAATTTCCCGAATGATCCATATGCGCATGAGTAAGAAGAACAAAATCCAGTTCTCCTGGTGCTACGGGAACAGGAACATTTTCATAATAATTCGGACCCTGCTCCATTCCATAATCTACCAGAAATTTTCTCCCCGCAGCCTCCAGATAATAACAGGAGCCTGTTACTTCATGGGTTGCACCAATAAAAGTAATCTTCATAAAAAACCTCCTTTCGGACTTTTCTTCCTTATTGTATATATTATACACTACAACAAAAATGATTAACAGTTTTTTTCTGAATATTTCTAACATAAAAAATGGGAACTGAAAATATCAGTTCCCGATTTTCTATGTCTGCCGCGGATTTTTATAAAACATTGCTGGTATTTTAATAAATTCTCACGCAGCAGACACTTTGGGACAGAACGGTAATAGATTTTTGCAGATATCCGGCCATTGATTTCATTCTGCCTGCGAACGTTTTCTCTAAGTGACGTTTCCGCATAAAACAAAGTTTTTCATAAAAACAAGCCGGAATTTTACCACTGTAAAATACCACTACATATATTATACGAATAAAACCACCTAAATATCACACAATCGTAAAAAAATTTTTTATATTTGCCAGTAAAGTCATTCCTGTAAGAAAAGCCATCATAAACCCTGCTGCCAGAACCCCACCTCTTTTTACCAGCAAATGGGTTCTTTTTCGTTTTTCTGTCTCCAAACGCAGGGCTTCCATTTTCCTGTTCCAATCTTCAAAATTTATGATCGCATCTTCAGAATATCTTTCTCTGTACTGACCTTTTCTCTTCAAGCTTGCCATCAGGTGATCATATCCGGCCTTAATTTTCTCCTCAGCTTCCGGTTCTGATTCCTCCTCAGGGTCTATACCAGCAGACCGTAATAATACTGCTTCCATCTCTTTCGCTTCCCGGATATATTGCTCTTCCAACAGTTTGTCTGCTTCTTCATCACTTATTTTTTTTCTCATTTTATACTCCCTTATCCCTTCTGTGCTTTTTCTTGACATTTTCTCCCCATAGGTTCATATTAGTAAGAGAGATACAGCCTGCCTTCAGGCTGACTATTGTATTCAGAAATTATCAGGAGGCTTTTTATGAAACATATCGTACTCACCGGCGGTGGCACTGCCGGACATGTTACTCCAAATATTGCACTCATTCCACGACTGAAAGAACTGGGATATGAAATTTCCTATATCGGTTCCTATGAAGGTATCGAGAAAAAGCTGATTGAAGACATGCACATTCCCTATTACGGAATCTCTTCCGGCAAATTAAGACGTTACTTTGATGTTAAAAATTTTACTGATCCCTTCCGCGTTATAAAAGGATTCGGTGAGGCAAAAAAATTATTAAAACAGTTAAAACCGGATGTGGTTTTTTCCAAGGGAGGATTCGTAACCGTACCGGTTGTAATTGCAGCCCGCAAATGCCATATTCCGGCCATTATCCACGAATCAGACATGACACCCGGACTGGCAAATAAATTATGCATTCCTTCTGCCGCAAAAGTATGCTGTAACTTCCCTGAAACCGTGCAAAGTCTCCCTGCTGACAAGGCAGTCCTCACAGGTACTCCTATCCGCGCAGAACTGTTAAATGGTGACAAAGAGGCCGGACGAAAATTCTGCGGTTTCAGTTCCGATAAACCAGTTCTGATGGTTATCGGCGGCAGTCTGGGTGCAGCATCCGTTAACCAGAATATCCGTCTGATCCTTCCTGAACTTTTAAAGGACTTCCAGGTAATCCATTTGTGTGGCAAGGGCAAACTGGACGAAAGTCTTGTCAATACAGAAGGTTATGTACAATATGAATATATCAGGCAGGAACTGGCTGATCTGTTTGCTCTGGCCGATGTTGTCATCTCCCGTGCCGGTGCCAATGCCATCTGTGAGATCAAAGCCCTGAATAAACCTAACCTTCTGATTCCACTCTCTGCAAAGGCAAGCCGCGGAGACCAGATCCTCAATGCCCGTTCTTTCCAGCGTCAGGGCTTCAGCATGGTTCTGGAAGAAGAAGAAATTACAGACAAATCTCTTCTCAACGCAATCAGAGAACTTTACCATAACCGCCAGTCTTATATTGATGCAATGTCCGGCAGCAACACCATTGATTCTATTGAAAAAATCACTAACCTGATCCAGGAATTATCATAAGACTGCAGTTCACAGCAATACTATAGCTTCTGATATTCTTTTAACAGCCATCGCTTCGTTCGCAGAACAATATTATTCACATTATTTTCAGTAGTGTGAAACTGCTCTGCGACGATGCGTGATGGAATATGATAGATTTTCACCCTTACATATATTTCATAATTTCGCTTATTTTTCTTTCGAAGCTTCCGGAAGATAAAATGTAAACCGTCTTTTGTACTTAAAGCCTCCATGCTCTCTTCCACATTATCACAGCCTGATATCGCTTCGTTATTTTCCAGCAGCTCAGAACTGGCATACTCATGCTGCCTGTATGCTTTTTTACAATAATCCTTAGCTCTGTTTACAGACATTTCCCTGATCATCGCACCCATGGTTTGCCTGTTAACTTTATCTTGCTCCATGTGGTATAAGGTTTCAAATATATCCTGACAGACATCCTCTGCCTCAGCTTCGTTTTTCAAGATTGTCTTCGCCGCACGCAATGCAATACCACGGTATCTGGCATAAAATTCCCAAAATTCCGCGTCATCCATATCAATTAAACTGTGCCTTTACCTTCTCCATAATTTCCTCTTTTACCTCATCAGTAAGAGTTCCCGGTGTCCATGTAATTCCTACAGAATCTCCATTATATCTCGGAATCAGATGCATATGAAAATGGAACACTGTCTGTCCTGCACATTCTCCATTATTCTGCACAATATTAAAGCCATCACAATGTAATGCATCAGTCATGACACGTGCCATTTTTTTTGCCAGGATCATTGCTTTTGCTGCCAGTTCGTCTGAAATCTCATAAATATTTGCGGCATGAGCCTTTGGCAGGATCAGTGCATGTCCCTTGCTTGCAGGGCCCAGATCCAGAATCACTCTGAAATTCTCATCCTCATAAAGAGTTGCTGCCGGAATTTCTCCACCGGCGATTTTACAGAAAATACAATTATCCATTTTTAATTCCTTCTTTCTATTTTTCTGTGTCGATTTTGTACGAATTTTCCACTGCGAAACAGATTGCGAAGCTTTGGTCTGCAATGATACACTTTTTTCTGAGGTGATCATATATGCAGACAGAAACTATACAAGAGTCAGCAAAATTAAAACAGAATTTTCAGTTCACACTTTCCAGGCTTGGACATGAAATCCGTAATCCCATAGCCCTCATAAGCAGTGAACTTCAGCTCATGGCCTCTTCCCATCCGGAAGTATGCCGGTTTGAACAATGGGATGATCTCATGGACAATCTGGATTACATAAAAGAGCTATTAAATGAGCTGTCAGATTTCAGTCATTCAGGAACGGTCTCCCTTACCCCGGTAAATATCACAGAATTCCTCAGTACAATCATCGCCTGTGAAAAACATACACTGGATTATCTGGGTATCACTCTGGAAACTCATCTGGAACCCATCTCCTCCCCTGTACTGATTGATCGTATAAAAATGCGTCAGGCTCTGCTGAATCTCTTCCGGAATGCCTGCGAAGCCATAGCAGCACCAAGGGGCAGAATTACTGTCCGCCTGACAAAAGCTGATGATTGTATCTGTATCTCTGTGGCAGATAACGGATGCGGGATGACCAGGGAACAGATACAGAAAATCTTTACACCCTTTGTCACCTACAAGCCATCCGGCACTGGTCTCGGCCTGGCAGTAACAAAGGAAATCATCACTGCACATCACGGAAGTCTGACCGTAGACAGCGCCCCAGGCCAGGGCTCTGTCTTTAGGATTTTCCTAAAATAAATCCTCACTATTCCGAAGACTTTTTCCCGGATGATACAAAAGCATGCATAAGAGAAAGCCACAGATCATACCACCCACATGAGCCGCATTATCCACTCCCTCACTGGCAAATCCAAAGTAAAGAGAGAATCCAGTCATAATAAGGATCTGCCTGAGGGAAAGATCCTCCAGCCTTCCTCTGCCCCGGATCACCGCATAGACCATGGCTCCCATCACTGCAAAAACAGCGCCGGAAGCTCCTGCCGAAACACCAAACTCTCCGGTACCCATTTCCAGAAACATACTAAGGATATTCCCTCCGATTCCACCCAGAAGATAGATCAACAGATATTTAATCCGACCGGCTGTACGCTCCATACGCCCACCCAGTACAAATAATACCAGCATATTATTCCCCAGATGCCTCGGACCAAAATGAAGAAACATACTGGTAAACAATCTGTAGAACTCTCCATTGATCACTGCAGGCGTATACGCAGCCCCACACTGAAGCATATGTCCGGTGTTTTCTGTTCCACCGGTAAATTCTACAACCAGAAAAACCAGTACATTAACAAGGATCAGAAATACTGTCACTGGTTCTTTTTTTAATTCTTCCACACCAGACCTCTTTTCATCCTGTTTTATCCTGCTGTCACAGCAATTCATAAATATCAGATCAGGGAGCAGATACCTTACATCCCTTCCCTCATCATATAAATTGTATCAAAAAATCCTGATTTTTCAATCTTATTTCAAAAATATATATCTTGCCTGGGCAAAATCTACCTCATCCTCTTCCTGCAGACGATATTCTTCCTCAGGGAGCAGAAGTCTTCCGTTCACAATCGTCCCGTTTCTGGAGTTCATGTCAGATAAATAATATTCTTCCTCTCTTTTCCTTATTTTGGCATGAATCCGGCTTACTGTAGGCAGATCGATCACTGCATCACAGGCGTTTTCCAGTTTTCCTATCACTGTCAGTTCCTCCTGCAGATAAATAGGAGCCAGTTCCCCAGGTTCTCTGCTCACCAGACTTGCCGGTCCCGAAACAACTCCTGCAGAAAGTACCACCGTCTCGCCAAAATCCTCCTCCCTTTCCCTGTGTAGACTTTTTTTCTCCATCATCGTTTTTATGGAATCATCTGAACCCTCCTGCAGTATTTCGTTTACCGGCGGCCGGACAAACTTTTCCGATAACTGCGGCTTTTCCCTGCTCTCCCTCTGTGGTTGTTTATAAACATCTTTTGCCTTTCGGATGATCAGTACAGCCAACATAATCCCACCCATTCCTGCCAGTACAACACCCAAAAGAACGCTTATATCCTGATGAGGAAGATATCCTCCGGAAATCGCCATGGTAACACCTGCCAAGGCCAGCAATATCAAAACAAATACTGCCACTTTTTTTCCAAATAATTTATGGCTGTCTGTTTTTTCTGTCTTCTCTTCCCGCCAGAAATTTTCCGACATTCCAGATGACTGCATAAGGCTTTCTTCCCCGGTTTCCTGTACAGATATTTCCCGGGAATCCTTTTCTGTTTCTGTCTTTATTTCTTCTTTATTATTCTGTTTACGATATAATTCTTCTTTAATGTGCTCCAAATGAAAGCTGTTTTCCATAGTTCTTCTGTAAACACCATACCCAAGGATCACCGCCTCACTGTCTTCATGGTCAATCTTCGGCAGTATATACTCCGTCAACAGCTGAAACTGTTCCTTAATATCTTTGTCGTATCCCGGCATCAGACAGAAAAAAAGCTCTTTTTTCTCACAGTCTGCAAAAATATACTGTGGCTTCAGAACCAGCTGTGCAGGATTGATAAGGTATTCTGCTGCTTCCTCCATAACTCTGACAAATCCTCCAAAAATCAGCCGAAGATCTTCATTTCCCAGTTTTTTCTCTTCATATAAGGTGCTGACCGCCTGTTTTGAGGTGATATCAAAATACATCATAAATTTTCCATCCACACCCTGAATCCTGCATTTCAGAAGAGAAGGTATAATATTTCCTACCAGCATACGAACCTGATAAGAATCCGTATTAATATCTTTCTCGCCATATAGAATCAGATAGTTATGATTCATATCTCTTTTATATTCTGCTTTCACCCTACTCCCCCGTTCCTTCAAACACTGCTTTTGCAGCTCTGATCTTGCGGATATGACTTACAGGATCTATGATTTTGGCTTTGCCCTCTGTTCTCATATGCCAGTTCAGCCCTCCATAAACAGATATTGTATCCAGATCATAAGTAACCTGTACTTCCTTTCCCACATTGGTCTGAGTTGTCAGGTCTTCCGCTCCGAAAAATCCGGTACTTCCCAATTTCTCGCTACACATTCTGGCAGTCTCATATACCTGTCCGTTTTTCTTATTTCCTTCCATGCTCCCGCTCAATGCAGACTCATAGGCAGCCGCTGTAAGCCATGCTCTATTATGGACAAAAAAACTCAGATAAATCGTGCCAAAAAGTACCAGCAGAATTAAGGGCATAACGCATGCAGCTTCCACTGTAAAACTTCCCTTTTTTATCTTTTCCACCATATTCCTACCTCCACAAAAACAGTTTTCCCAGATATCCCAGCATCAAAAAGGGTACAAATGGAATTTCTGTATTTCCTTTTTTACGAAACAACCATAACAGAATGCCTGCCCATGCCGCGCTGATCAGCATAGCTGCAAACAGCATGGAAAAAAATTCTTCAGGCATCAGGACTGTGCCCAGAGCAAGCAAGATCCATCCGTCTCCCATTCCCATAGCCCCTCTGGTGATGACACTTATTCCAAGAAAAGAAACACCTGTCATTATGGGCAGAAGCCGTTCTATAGAAACGGTTCCCCTGTATACAGTCCAGATCATTCCTGTTGCCGCCAGCATAGTAGCCAGTACCAGTGATATTTCTCTTCTTTTAATATCCATCCAGGAATTCAGGCCCAAAAAGACCAGCACGCAAAACTCTCTCATAATTCCGCCCCATCTCCCATCATTTATAACTATTCTCTCAGATATGACTTACGTCTTCTCAACTCTGTCTCTGCAGTCTGTTAGTTTCAGCCGCATCTGCTGCAGCATTTCATCCCTGAAGTTTCCGTTTCCTTCACCATCCGGACTGTACGCTTTAAGCCACTGCAGGTCTCCAGGTTATGATAACGGTTTCCCTGCTCTGTAACAAAGACCACACCTGCAGGCTTTTGATTTCTACTGCAGGTCTCACAGGCAGTATAGTGTTCTCCATACTGATTATTTGCAGCCAAAACAGAAGTACCGGGAATCTGTTTTAACGAAACATTCAGATAACTACACCCGGGATCCTTATGATATACACTTCCGGATTCTGTAATATAAACCATTTTTTCCGGTGTACTTTCATTTCCACTGTCCCCTTCAAAAATTCTTCCTGTCCAGGCATGCACTTTTACATGATTGTAAATTACAACTTTCGGCAGGGGAACCAGACCGCCAAAGGGCTCATAGCTGTAAATATCCGGCAGAGTAATATCCTCTGCACCACTTTCTCCTGTAAGGTATGCATACATTCCAGCCTGTTTCGCCTTTGTACATAACTGACTAAGATGCTCCGTCTGCACCTTATAGATATCCATAAAGCAGATCATGGTCAATATTCCCATAAAAAACAGCGGTAATACAAATGCAGTCTCAACTGCCAGACTGGCTCTCCGCCAGCCAGAGATGCAAAAAGATGCCTTTACAGAAAGCTCACATCTTTTTTTCGGGGGGAAAAAGAACAGATTTGTACGAAAACTTAGAGAGCGGTTTCTCCTTTCATAGATTATTTCCTTTTTCAGAACATTTCTTATACTTAGTTTATTTCTTCTTTTCTTCTTTTCTTTCTGTAAAAGCACCTTTTTGCACCTCTTTTCACTATTCATAACAATATTGACGTATCACCTGAAAATCTTTCTTTTTATTTGCTTTCACATCAGCAAACGCTTCCAGTGCCACAATACAGGAATCCATACAGAAATTCTTTCTTCCCTTCTCCCGGATTGTATTCTCGATCATATCCATAGCACGCATTGCCTTTTTTTCTTTGGATACTGTCAAAACCAGCACCTGCAGATAATCTTTATAAGACATTCCCTTTTCGTCATTTCTTCGCATAGAATCCAGTCCTTCCATAAGATCCGGAAGATTTCCCAATGAAATCTGCCAGTCCGCAGAGGATTTTACCAGCGGAATCCTTCCCCCTGCAAACAATTCCCTGACGTCCAGCACACTTTCTGCAAAGGCCCAGCACAGAATCAGGGCTGCCTCAATAATTACAGCTGCCGGCGGAACCAGAAATCCTGACGCAATGGCGGTTGCCAGCGCCTGAGCTTCTGACCTTTTCACATTATCTGCCATTAAACATGCAAAATTCACTCCCTCCCGGATAAATAATAATTTAGATGCTACTGCTTTCAGATTGTCCTCGTCACTATTTTTTCCTCCGAAAACATATTCCATCTGATATGCCAGTCCGGCCGAAGAAGGCTCTGCATAGCTTCCCAGATGCTCCATAAGATACTGCTGAAAAAGGACTTCTGAAGTATAACTGTTTTCAACCGTCATTCCATCCGGCATCTCCATACCCTGCTGCAAACCTCGCCCGGAAACAAGAGTTCCTTTCTCAATCTCCTTTGTTGACAGCCCATTTCCACCTGGCAGTACTAATTCCAGGACTCCCCTTTTCATAATTCTTTTCATAATAGTGATGGGATTTTTTGCAGGTGGAGCCTGTGGAGCAACCTGTGTATCTCCGCTTCCAAACTCTTCTCCTCCCTGCTCCTGATTTCTGGCTGCTTCTTCAGCCGCCTGCTGACTTTTTTCAGATGCCTGATTCATCTCTGAATCATATCGATCAATAGACCCTTTTGATTGTGCCTGATTTGCAGACTGATCTGCCTGAGCTGTTTTTTCCTGTCTTTCTGACATTCTGCCAAGGAGGAGCTGTATCCCCTGACTTCCCAGTGTTTCCTGCATATACCCTACAATTTGCTGATAAAATGCTTCTCCGTTCTGATCTGTCAGTAACCGATATCCTGTCAATCCGCTTTGACATAGCGTAAGCTTCTGACTGTTCTGCTTCAAGACAGGATTCATATAAGCTTCCAGCTCATCGCAGACAGCAGCCAGATCCAGCTGCCCGCCTCCTCTGGAACCATCCAGGGCAAACAGATCATAATCTGCCAGCAGCTCTTTATCATATTGTCCAAACAATGAATATAATCCAATATCCATACCATTAAGGATCTGGGTTCTGGCTGATGCCATACGTACTGACTCAATACTTGCACATATCAGTGACAACAACAGACTGAGGATCAATGTCAGAAAAACGGTAACGCTTCCTTTTTTTCTCATACAGAAAATACACCTCCTCCTTGCTGTACATCAGATGGAATTACTTTGTTTCGCTATCTTGGAAAGAAGACTGTTTACCAGATTTGTGATCTGCTCTTTAAATATAATTACAAGGCCGATCAGCACCACCAGTATAAGTATAATCTCTACTACACCCACAGCATCCTCTTCCTTAACAAAATCCCATACCCATTCTTTCAGTTTCTTCATTTCTCTACTCTTCCTCCGTCTTTCTGCAGGCATCATCCTCTGATTCCTACGCACCTCCATAAAAAGAAAGAAATGCCGGAATCATCACGATTGCCATTACTACAATCAACATCAGCATCATAGGAAACAACAGCTTAGTTGCAGCCGCCTCTCCCAGCACCCTGGCCTTTCGTTTACGTTCCTCCCAGGCTTCCACAGACTCCCGTTCCAGCATATCTGCCATCTGACGGCTTCCTTTCTGCAGATTCTGGATCAGCAGCGTAGCCAGAGTTTTATATTTTACCTGTCCACATCTTTCTCCAAATCTTCGATAAGCTTCTCCTTCGGAGACACCGCTTTCCATCTCATAACAGACTACACGGATTTCCTCATAAGCTGCCCTTTTTATAGATTTTTTCTTTCTTCCGTAATCCAGGGCGATTTTCTGAAATGCTTTTCTGACTGTCATTCCCGCCTGTACCAGCAATGTAAATTTCATGATCAGCCCCGGATAATCCATCAGAAGTTCTTCCTGTCTTTTCTGGAGCTGAACCTGTTCTTCTCTGCCTTTCATTACAAGCACTATCATAGCAGCGATCAGAAATATTCCTGTCAGCATTTTACCGGACGTATCAGCAGGGCTTATCCACTGAAGCTTTTTCCCATTCCACTGCTCTGGCAGGTAATAATAATCAGGATCTCCCTTTTCTTCATTGTAACGGGCAATTTCTTCCATGATGTCCTTCTGTTCCTGCTCCTTTGCCGTCAGCTTCTGAGTCTGTTCCTGTTCTTCCTGTTCCTGTACCTCTTTCTCCGGTATCTGTACATACAGGGTGCCTGTCTTTTCTCCATCCACGGATACCACAAACTTCTTCTCATATGATCCCGTATCCTCCTTTTCCAGTCGATATCCCCGTGAATACACCTGTTCACCGCTTCCGGCTGTAAGCATCATCCCAAGAAGATTGCCTGCAACAGCTACCATTGTGAATAACCTGATTCCTTCTTTTCCGCCAATTCCGGAAGAAGGGATCCACTTCATTCTCCACCCCAGCAGCAGAAGCAGAATAATAACAAATATAACAATATGTACCCACATCTCTGTCATTACACCTCAATATCCACGATTTTTCTACCCATCCAGTATGCAGCAGCATAAATAACCAGGCAGATACTCATAGCGGCAATTCCAAAGGGATTTCCATAAAGAACGCTTAAAAAACCAGGGGAAGTCATCTGAAGATATACAATGATTCCCGCAGGCATCAGGCTCATGATCATCTGTTCCGATTTCTTTGCAGCCAGAGTAGCTTCTATCTCTTTTTTTACATCAATCTTATCCCCCAGCATTCTGGACACCTTTTGCAGTACCTGATTCATATCTCCACCTGTACGCTTGGCTGTGTAAAAAACAGATGCAAAATTCTCAATATCTTCTACCTGGCTCCGCTCTCCAAAATCCAGAAACAGCTCCTCCAGAGGTACACTGACATGCTGCTGACTTTCAATATAGCGAAACTCTTCTACCACATCTGCACCCCTGCCATAAAGCCGTTCCAGATCCCGGGTACAGGCTTTCACTGCACTTTCCACAGAATATCCGGCATGAACTGCCACACTTAAAGATGTCAGTGCATCTTTAAACTGATAATTCAACCTTTTCCGTCTCTCCCGGATCAGTCGGCTCTGCTGCCATTTCAGATAAAACAGACTCACTGGTACCATAAGCACAAGAAGCCACATACTTCTGTAAAACAGATAATCTACTGCCATACATAAAGCAGCTGCCTGTCCCAGATATTTCACACTCTCTTTTAATGAAAAATGGTAATGATCATAATCCTTCTTTGCATAGCTTTGTTCTTTTCTTTTCCCTTTCATAGTTCAATCCCCGCTCTTTCCAATTTTTCCATATGCAGAAGATCTGCTGTTTTTACCAGCCCTTTTCCCTCCTGCCACTGGTACAACGGCCTTGTCTGAATTTCTCCTTTTTCAAAACCGCAGACCTCTGTTACTTCCAGCAGCTTTCTCGATCTGTCCCGCATTCTTCCCAGATGTACAAGGATATCTACCCCTGAGGCAATCTGTCTGCGGATTGCCTCCAGAGGAAGATCCACACCCATCAGAACCATTGTCTCCAATCGTGAAAGCATGTCACGGCTGCTATTGGCATGGGCAGTGGAAAGGGAGCCCTCATGCCCTGTATTCAGTGCCTGAAGCATATCCATTGCCTCTCCTCCCCTCACCTCACCCACAATGATCCTGTCCGGGCGCATTCTCAATGCCGACCGGATCAGATCACGGATAGTTACGGATGCTGCCCCTGCCATATTGGCCATTTTGGCTTCCAGCCGCACCAGATTGTCAATTCCCCTGATACGAAGTTCTGCGTTATCTTCTATAGTAATGATTCTTTCATCCCGGGGAATATATTCCGACAAAGCTGCCAGGAAAGTAGTTTTACCGCTTCCTGTTCCTCCGCCGATAACCATGGAATATCTTGCCTGCACCAGCTTTTGCAGAAATCCGGCACATTCCGGAGTAATACTGCCCAGACTGGTCAGCTTCTCCATGGTAATAGGATGCTCCGGAAAACGCCGGATCGTCAGGATTGGTCCGTTTAATGCCACCGGATAGATGACCGCATTAACTCTGGAACCATTCTCCAGTCTGGCATCCACAATAGGCATGGATTCATTTACTACTCTGTTACACTTGCCAACAATCTGTTGGATTACATCCTCCAGTTTTTCTCTGGAGGTAAAACTTTTGTGCCATTTCATCAGTTTTCCCGCCCGCTCCACAAAAATCGTATCCGGGCCGTTTACCATAATCTCTGTCACAGTTTCATCGTCCACCAGTTCCTGCAATACATCCAGCTTGCGGACAGAATAAAACAGCTCCTGCCGCAGCCGCACCTTCTCCTTTAATGCAAGCCTCATGCCTTCTGTCTGATTCAGGATCAGTTCATCGATCACATCCAGGATTTCCTTATCTGACAGTTCTCTGGAAAGATCCAGCTGCTCCATCAGCATCTGCCGCAGCCTTCCAAATATTTCTCTGCTCATTCTCTTTCCTTTCTCAATATCTCCCTGACATAATCTCCCAGCTCACTCCACATCAGCTGTTCCATATAGTTGGGAGAGGGTGCTGTAGCCATATGAAAGGGCGGTTTTATTTTCACTGTCTTTTCCAGGATCTGCGGAAAGTCCCAGATACGTACCAGATTCTCAAACTGCGCGATCTTGCACATTGAGACAGCATCAGACAGTACAGGCATATAAATCCTTCTACACAGGTCAAGAAGCTGAAAATTATCATCAATTCCACTTCCCATATCCAGTACGACCACCTCGTAAGAGCTTTCCGTGGTGATCATCTGAATCAGCTGCTCCCAGTCCTGCCAGGCTGTTCCCCTGATGTCTGCCGGCATCTGCACAGGGGGAATGTAATCCAGATTGCCTATGGTCTGCACCATACTGTTCATCTTGTGAAGCAGATTCTGATTATCCTGTCTGACATAATAAAGAAGATCGCTCAGATTATGAGCAAATCCTTTTCCCAGCAGCTCTTCAAACCCTGAATATTCTTCCATATTCAGATATAGAACTGCCTTATCTTTTGCCAGTATCTGTCCAAGCGTCAGTGCAAAGGAGGTTTTCAGGCAGCGTCCCAGAGGTGAAAACACTCCCAGTATTTCTGTGGTCTTTTTTAAGACCCTATACTGAGGTGTTGTTTTCTTTTCTGCTCCATAGCATTCCATCACTTCACGTATCACATCTGAAGAAGACTGATATTTATATACACTGGGATATTGATCAAGCTCCGGAGGATGTACTCCCTCCGAAAGTATAATGATTTTCCCGATATCTAATTCCCGAACCTCCCGGCACATAGCCCGTCCGGAAATCAACAGCAACTCTATATGTGTTTTTTTTCCATAGGAGATCAGGTTCTCTACTGCTGTAAAAGCCTGAATCTCAAAAGGAATATTCTTCTTCTGATTCAGATAGTCCATGAAATTCAGGGCATAGTCTACCTCCAGGTCACAGACTGCGAATATATTCTTCTTCAATAGATTCCTCCTGCATACAACAAAACACTTAAAAATATGGGAACCGTAAAATGGAAATTTTCAGGAAGTGAAATATCTTTTTTTCCATAGGAAAGAATTTGCTTATTTTTTACAGTATTCTCAAGATAGCTTATAAAATATCGGATTCTTTCACAGAAATTGTGCTCAGAAATCAGAATAGCCAATGAAATGCAGGCTCCGATCATAAAAGAAATACAGATACACTTCAGAATTTCAGAAAAACCCATCACGCTTCCCAGCGCACAGAAAAGTTTGATATCACCAGCTCCCAGCATTCCAAAAACAAACAGAAAGGCCAGAAACAACGGAACTCCGCTTCCCATAAGGAAAAAACGGATTCCCGAAATTCCTCTTTCCCGGATGCAAAGAACAAATCCCACAAACATAGAGAACAGGATCCATCCATTATCAACCTTTGCCGTCCGAAAATCCATGGTCATTGCGGTACCGGCAATCACTACGGGAAAAAGGTAACTAAAATCATTCAGCATCACCTCGCTTTTTCACATATCCTGTAAATATGCGCTATTTTCCCTTTAAAGACATAAGATAATCTATGCCCGTTTTCTCTTTTGTATTTTAAATTAAAAATAGGAATTTCCCGCCGAACCGGCGGATATGATTACCAGAAGATCTCTGGTGAGTTTTATTATAGGGCCGGACTTTTGATTTGTCCAGCCCTTTTTTCATAAAAATAATTAAAAAATTATAAACCTGTTTTTATCCAGACCTGCATCTCCCCTGTTCCTCTGTTATTCCAGAGATAATAAGGCACTGCAACAAGCTCTGTACTTTCTCTGGAAGCACAGTAGGTAGTGTAAAGCTTATCTGTATCAGGTACCTGTGTTCTGCTACCTCTGGCCTTCAATGCCACATAGCCTCCCAACTCAGGTTTTTTCTCTTCTGTAAGTCCTGCGTCTGTATCCACTGTCAGCTCCGCCAGATATTTTCCGTTGTCTGCCTCTTCCAGACAGTAGACTAAAGGTCCCCGCATGATCGCAGCTCTGCCCAGATCATAATGAATTCTTCTGTTTGCACAGATGAAACGTGGCTGCATATCAAATTCCAATTCAATATGAGCAGATTTTGTCCAACAGCGTGAAATCAATGCATACCCATTTTCCACCTGATCCGGGGTAATCTCTTTGCCGTCCAGCCGCAGAGTATAATGTTCTGCCCATCCCGGGATACGGAATGCCAGTCCGATTTCACGGTCTGAGTCACTTTGTACTGTGAAATTGATCTTTCCGTTTTCCGGATAAGAAGTGCTCTGAGTAATATTCAATATACTTTCGCCAACCTGGATTTTCCCATCTCCTGCTATATAAAGATGTACATTCACCCGATCTTCTGAAGCCGTATAAATATAATCCCATAATCCTCCGATAAGACGTGCAATATTCGGAGGACAGCATGCACAGGCAAACCATTTCTGTCGTTCCGGCTTCACATGATGGCGCTGGGTATTGTCTCTGCATACCTCCGGCACAGATTCCAACGGATTTACGTAAAAGAAACGATTGCCCTCATAATTCATTCCCCCAAGCACTGTATTGTAAAGTGCCTGTTCCATCACATCTCCATAAACAGAGTCAGTCTCTGACATCAGCATTTTCTGAGCAAAAAAGATCAGGCCAATAGAAGCACAGGTTTCTGAATAATTAGTATCATTAGGAAGATCATAATCATTGGTAAAAGCTTCCCCTGAATTAGTGGCACCAATTCCTCCAGTGATATACATCTGCTTTTTCACAATATTATCCCAGATTGTCCGGCAGGCTGCAAACAGTTCTTTATCTCCTGTCTTTCCGGCCAGATCTGCCATGGCAGTATACATATAAACAGCGCGTACTGCATGTCCCACTGCCTTTTTCTGCAGACGTACCGGACTCTGGAACTGATTGTAATAATTATACGGATACTGATTATAATACCTGTTTGGTTCCGGTGTTCTGGCTTTCTCCCAGAAGCTGACATGGTCTCTCTTTTCAAATTCTTCCTCAAAGAAGTGATTGGTTCCTCTGGTATTGATAAAATATCCTGCCAGATTTAAATATTTCTCATTCCCGGACAGATCATAGAGCTTTAACAAGGCAATCTCTATTTCCTGATGTCCCGGATAGCCATGAAGCTTACCTTCCTCAGGGCCAAAAACTCTGTCCAGATAATCCGCCAGTTTATAAGCAATCTGAAGGATTTTCTCCTTTCCTGTTGCCCTGTAATAGGATACTGCACTTTCAATAAAATGTCCGGCACAATAGAGCTCATGGCATTCCAGTACATTCGTCCATTTTTTATCCGGTTCCTCAATGGAAAAATAAGTATCCAGATAACCGTCCTCTTCCTGGGCTTCTGCGATCAGATCAATGACAGAATCTGCTTTTTCCTCCAGCTCAGGATTCCTCTCCAGCATCAGGATATTGCCTACTGCTTCCAGCCATTTATATACATCACTGTCCTGAAATACCTGTCCATAAAAATGCCCTTTCATTTTGCCGCCGGCAATTCTCAGATTGTCAATGGCATGGCTGGGCTCAGCATCCTTTCTTCGGTCATTTAAAATATCCCACTGATAGGGAATTACCATATTTTTTACCAGATCAATATAACGGTTCCAGAAGGAGTTGCGGATTACGCACTCCTCCTTCTGAAGCAATCTGTTTTTATTCATGCCTAGATTGTAACCTCCATCTTGCATCCTTCCGGTGCCAGAATCATTCCATCTTCTGTGTCTTTCACTACACTGCCGCCTGTAACTGCGGAAACTTCATGAATATTTCTGAGAAGATATGTCATTCCCGGATTCTCTTTGGTTGTTTCCAAAATCAGCTTGTTTCCTTCTCTTGCTGCATTTACCACAAATGCTGTCTCACCTTTATTTGTTACTACTTCACAGGAACCAGTTCCGTTCAGTTCGTAAACCTGGATCTGTACATCTTTTTCCAGTTCATAATCAACAGTAGTGTCTACTGCACCTATAGAAAGCAGAGTGTTCTCTCTTACGAATACAGGCAGTGAGAAGAAGTCATAAGTTTCTTCATACCATCTGCCTCCTTCCTTTACTTCTCCGCTTAACAGATGCGTCCATTTTCCCTTAGGCAGATAATATTCTACATGGCTCTCTTTATTGAAGATCGGAGCTACCAGAATACTGTCACCTAACATATACTGCATATCCAGATATTTCACAGCAGGATCATCTGTGAACTCCATAATCATTGCTCTCATGGACGGAATACCGGTTCTGTGTGATTTCACAGCCATAGAATACAGATATGGAAGTAATCTTAATTTCAGTTTGGTAAACTTACGGCAAACATCTACCGCTTCCTCATCAAACAGCCACGGAACACGATAGCTCTTGGATCCGTGGAGACGGCTGTGTGTGGAAAGGAGACCAAACTGCAGCCAGCGTTTGTACACATCCGGGGCCGCTGTCATTTCAAATCCGCCCATATCATGACTCCAGAAAGAAAATCCTGATAAGGTAAAGGACAAACCGCCTCTTAAGCTCTCAGCCATGGAAGCATAGGTTGCAGAGCAGTCACCGCCCCAGTGAACCGGGAACTGCTGTCCGCCTGCTGTTGCACTTCTTGCAAAAAGAATAGCTTCTCCTTCTCCTTTTACTTCTTTCAGAAGGCTGAATACAGTTTTATTATAAAGGTATGTATAATAGTTATGCATGGAAACAGGGTCAGATCCATCATAATATTTCACATCTACAGGGATTCTCTCACCAAAGTCTGTCTTGAAGCAGTCAACACCCATATCAAGCAGACCTTTCAGCTTATTCTGATACCATTTTACTGCGCCCGGATTTGTAAAATCTACAAGTCCCATTCCCGGCTGCCAGTTATCAATCTGTTTTACGCCCATTCCGTCTGCACGCTGTAACAGATATCCTTTTTCCATTCCCTCTTTGAAGAATGCCGTTCCCTGTGCAATATATGGATTGATCCATACGCATACCTTCAGACCTTTTTCTTTATAACGCTTCAGCATTGCAGGTACATCCGGGAAAATTCTGGAATCCCATTCAAAATCGCACCAGTGGAATTCTTTCATCCAGAAGCAGTCGAAATGAAATACACTCAACGGAATATCTCTGTCTGCCATTCCCTGAATAAAGGAATTGGTAGTCTCTTCATCATAGTTGGTTGTGAAGGATGTGGACAGCCATAATCCAAAGGACCATGAAGGCGGCAGTGCAGGTTTACCTGTCAGATCTGTATATGTTTCCATTACACCTTTGATGTCATCACCATAGATCACATGATAACGGATTTCTTCCCCTTTTACAGAAAATCCTACATTCTCAACTTTCTCGCTGGCAACTTCAAAGGATACATTATCACTGTGGTCAACGAATACACCGTAATGTTTACTGGTTACATAGAAAGGAATATTTTTATAGGAAATCTGGGAAGCTGTACCGCCATCCTCATTCCATATATCCACTACCTGTCCATTCTTTACGAATGCTGTAAATCTCTCACCAAGCCCATATACGCATTCACCTGGGTCAAGAGAAAGTTCTGTTACCATATATGGCTGATACTGAGCTGCCATATAGTTTGGTTCCGGGAACTTGGTCAGTACCGCTCTGTCATACTGCATATATCCCAGGTTACGGAATCCGATATTTGTAAGAACTTTTCCGTCTGCTTCATATGTGATCTTGAAGTCTTTTAAATCTACTCTTACTGTCATTCTTCCGGCTCTCATCACAGCTTCCTCTTCTGTGATCTCAACCTTTGTTTCCTGTGGATCCTCATTCAGCTCATATCTGGGCTCACCCTTTACATAGCCTTCATAATGATAGCTTCTTACACTGATAATGTCTTTACGTGCAGAAGTAAATTCTGTAGTGATAGTTCCTACATCCAGAGCACCGCCTCTGTCTGTGATCTGCCGGAATGGAGAAACAATTCTCATTCCTCCCGGAATTGCTTCAGCTGTAAATGCCTGAGATGCATAGGACGCATTGGCTCTTTCATTTTTTTCCCAATATCCTTCTGTAAATTTCATCTGATTTCTGATCTCCTTTTCTATAAAACAATTCTTTTTTATTCTCTGTTATGCAAGTCACGGTACAACAAAGAATCCTGCTTGCAGGATTCTCCGCCTGCGACGGGTCGCTTCAGTGACATAAAATAAGGGGAAGAAGCATAGCTTCTTCCCCAGTTATCATCTTTGTCTGCTAGTCTTAGTTTGAAGCCCCGTCAATTTCCTGATATTTCTGTTCAATTGTGCTAATTGTATCTTCTTTGGAAGCGCTGCCTTCTACATATGCCTGCATAGCTTCACCAAATGCCTGATGGAAGCTGTCTGTAGAGTAAATTATTTCGAGAGGAGCCGCACCTTTTTCTTCAACGGAAGCAGAACCCTGTTTGATTACTTCATACTCTGTATCAAAGTCACCCTTAATTGGCGGAACTACACCTGCAACATCTGTGAACCATGCTTTACCATAGTCAGAGGTATACCACCAGTTCAGGAAGTTCAGAACGATCTCCTGATTTTCGGAATCTTTGCTTACACGAAGTGCCTGATCTGATCCTGTGATAACCTGGCAATGAGAAGCATCTTCATCTACCGGATATCCTGCAAATGCAATCTTAAGGTCTGGATTAATCTTCATCAGATCACTTTCAACCCATGCGCCCTGTCCAATCATAATAGCTGCTTTTCCAGCTGCAAGTGCTGCTTCTTCACCACTTAAATCTGTTTCCAGAGGTTTCTGATCTCCGTTATCCTTTACCAGATCAATAAATTCAAAGAAGTTATCTGTAAGGATTGGATAATTTTCCAGAGAATCTGATCCATCTTCAAATCCTGCTACCATTTTTTGCACATCATCAGATGCTGCATCTGCAAAGTGCTGGAATACATGTTTAAATACCCACCATTCAGCATATCCACTTGTAAATGGTGTAATATCTGCTGCTTTTAATTTCTCTACACAATCTTTTAACTCTGTCATAGTTTCCGGAACTTTTTCAACGCCTGCCTTATCCAGAAGATCCTGGTTGTAGATCAGTCCGAAATAGTTTCCTTTGATTGCCATACCATAACAGCCTTCTCCATTGGCATCTTTCATAGCTGCTGCTACATTGTCGTCCATAGCATCAACCAATGGCTGTCCTGTAAGATCAAGAGAATATTCTTTATATGTTTCGATTTCTTTTCCTGATGTGGAGGAGAAGATATCCGGGCACTCACCTGAGTTAAGTTTTGCTTTTAAAAGTGTAGGATAGTCGTTCTGTGTTGTCTCGTAGTTGATAGTAACACCTGGCTCTACATTTTTGTACTCATCAATAAGAGTTGTGATGGCATCTGCATACTCCGGCTGGGAGATAAACATATAGATTTCGCCTTCGTCATCACCTTCTGCATGAACTGCTACGCTTGAGAACATAGTAGTTGCCATTGCTGCACAAAGCATTACACTGATCAGTTTTTTCTTCATCTTAAAATCCTCCTTTTGATTTTGATTTCATTGCTTTATTCTGTCCGGCATGAAACCAACCGGTCATTTACATATTATAAATTTCAGATCATCAACCTTTTACTGCACCTGCAACAACACCCTCTACAATATACTTCTGCAGGAAAATAAAGATAATGATGGATGGAAGTACTGCCAGCACCATAGCTGCCATTGCGTAATGCCACTGTGTATTGAACTGACCTACGAATGTATAAGCGGAAAGCACCAGCGTCTTGGTCTCATTTGAACTGTTGACCATAAGCAGTGGAAGAAGGAAGTCATTCCAGATCCACATTACATCGATTACGATGACTGTAAAGGTTACAGATTTCAGGAGCGGGAAAATAATAGAACGATAGGTACGGAAGGTTCCTGCACCATCGATAAATGCACTTTCATCCAACTCCTTGGGAATTGTTGACATAAAATTCCCATAAATAAATGCTGCCATGGGAATACCGAATCCCCAGTACTGTATTCCAAGTCCTACCTTGCTTCCGGAAAGATTTACTACGTTCATAACTTTCAGAAGTGTGATCATAATCGTTTGGAACGGGATCAGCATAGGCGTTGTGATCATAAACTGTGCAAATCTGGTATATTTGTTTTTCTTTCTGCTGATGATATAAGCAGACATAGAAGAAAATATGATGATTCCCACAATACCGATCACGGTAATGATCACGTTGTTAAGGAACAGCTTGCCATACTTCATTTTGTCCATTACATAGGTGTAATTGCTCCATTCAATCTTACTGGGAAGTGCGATTACATCCATAATAACTTCGCCAAAGGGCTTCACTGAGTTAATCACCATCAGAAATACAGGGTAAATATAAATCAACGCCAGGATAAGCATTATAATTGTCAGTACTATCTTTTTCGTTTTCTTTCTCTGGGCCATTGTCATTATAAATCTACCTCCCTGCTATGCATAGCTTTTAATACCAGCTGTGTGATAACCAGGATGATCACAAAGAATACCAGTGCCTTGGCAGATCCCAGACCATAATTATTATTCTGGAAAGCTTCTCTGTAAATATCAAGTGTTACACTGTATGTAGATCCTCCCGGTCCACCTTTGGTAAGTGCCAGGATAATATCAAATACCTTAACGGCATTTGTCAGGGACATAAATACACAGGTTGTAATGGACGGTCCCAGAAGAGGAAGTGTAACTTTGAAAAATTTCTTCCAGGAAGTAGCCCCATCTACTTCTGCTGCCTCAAGCACATCTGTAGGAACTGCCTGAAGTCCTGCAATATATAAAACAATATAGAAGCCAAGTGCCTGCCAGATACCTACAAAGGCCACTGCATAGAATGCGAGATGACTGTCACCCAGCCAGCTGAGATTTAAGAATCCCAGGTGTGTTTTTTCAAAAAGTGCTGCAAATCCCTGTGAAAAAATGAATTTCCAGATGAAACCTACGATTGTCATACTCATGATATACGGAATGAAGAACATACTCCTCATTACATTCGCAGCCGGAATCTTCTGTACAAGAGCTACTGCGATTGCCAGTGCAAGGATATTTACCAAGATCATGAAAACAATGGTATACTTGCCGGTAAAGATCAGGCTCTGCAGGAAATCTGAAGAACCACTGAACAATTTCTTAAAGTTCTCCAGTCCGATAAATTTCGGTGATTTGGAAATTCCGTTCCACTCTGTAAGTGAGTAGTAAAGGCTCATTACAAAGGGAATGTAAAATACCAACATTACAAGAAACAATGACGGAACTGTAAAAGCCGCACATTCCAGATATTCTTTTTTCTTTCTCTTCATATCTGTCTGTCCTCCTCTATTCAGTGATTGCAACTTTTGCTGCTGTTTTGCCTCAAACAGCAACGTTCGTTTGTCTTATGCATTTAATATACTTCGCTTTATGTGAATTGTCAACATATTTTCGTCTTCTATTGTGTATATTTTTATAGGTTTTCTACATAACCTATAAAAAGTCAAATTAACCTGTTTTTGTGAATCTTATCTAAATTTTCTCGTAATCTTTACTTATTTCTCCACTTTAGCTTGTTAAAAATATACAATTTTTGCTTTCGTCACTTTGCCAATCCCAGTACTCCGGAGCCTCTTTTATGGCTTAATTTTTACACTTTCCCTTTCCACCAGCTGTACTCCAGTCATATATACATTCTTTTCACACTTTTCCCCGTGTATAAGTTTCATCAGCACATCCACTGCTGTCTCCGCTTTTTCTCCTACATCTACACGGATCGTAGTCAGGCGAGGATAAACAATAGTGGCAAATACATCATCGTCCATCCCTGCTACAGAGATTTCCTCCGGAATCTTCGCCTTATTCCTGTGAAGAAAAGAGATCATCTCTGCCGCATTAATATCTGCAGAAAAGAACAGAGCCGTCTCTGTTCCCACATATTTCAAAAAATCCTGATAACATTTCTCTCGTTCTACATCATTTCCGGGCAGACGTTTCTCTTCCAGAAGAACATCTCTATCTGCATCACGTACTGCCTCCATTACCCCCAGAAAACGCAGATGATCCGCACCATGATTTTCATTTGCCAGATACACAATTCTTTTCATACCCTGTCTGATCAAATATTCTGCCATCTCTCTGCCGCCCTTTTTATCTTCAGACGTAACCTGATAATACTCCTCATTCCCTTCCGGCATTTCATCCATATCAATGGACACTATGGGTATTTCAGATAATCCGGCTATTTTTTTCAGATGTCTGTAGGGCATAGAAATCGTAATGATTCCATCTACATTCCAGCCAACTGTCATCTTCTCAATTTCCTCTACATTCTTATCCGAGAAAATCATAATATAATATCCCTTTTCTCTCAGAAGCCTCTCCAGGTGTCCCAGTATATTCCCATAAAATGGTGTCTCATAAGCAGAGCCTCTGGCAAACTTCGGCGTTGTAATAAGAATACAGATAATTCTGGAACTCCGGTTGGTCAATGCATTCAGCCCCAGTCTTGGGATATAATTATTTTCTGCCAGCAGCCTTTCCACCTTCTCTATAGTTTCAGCTGAAACCCTGGCATTTTTCTTGTGCAGAACATTGGAAACTGTAGTCGTGCTTACCCCTGCCTGTCTGGCAATCTCTTTTATCGTAACCATAAAAAACCTCCCATCCTTTGGGTTAAGTATAATACACTGTGCCATAGAATAGCTAGAGTAAATTTATATATCGGTTGCCAGCAAAGAACTATCAAGGTATAATAAAAGAAATGCAACAATCACTCAGATACATGGAAACAGAAACAAGGAGAAATCATACATGTCTTCATTATTTATCGTAATTCCCGCATACAACGAGGCAGAAAACATAGAACGCACAGTCAGTGAATGGTATCCCATCGTAGAGTCCCACAACAAAGAGGGACAATCCCGTCTGGTTATCATTAACGATGGAAGCAAAGATCATACATATGAGCTGATCTGCAAACTGGCACAGACCCGCCCTCTCCTGATCCCTCTGACCAAGCCAAACGGCGGCCACGGTTCCACCGTTCTCTACGGTTACCGCTACGCCATTGAACACAAGGCTGACTATATCTTCCAGACCGACTCCGACGGCCAGACCAACCCCGATGAATTTGAAGCCTTCTGGAGAAAAAGAAACACCTACAATGCCATCATCGGAAACCGCAAAGTCCGCGGTGACGGAAAATCCAGAAAATTCGTAGAAAACACAGTCTGCCTTCTCCTTCGCCTGATCTTCGGAGTAAAAATCCCGGATGCCAACGCCCCCTTCCGCCTGATGCACACAGACCTGGTAAACAAATACATCCACCGCCTCCCCAAAAACTACAACCTCCCCAACATCATGCTCACCACCTACTTCGTATACTACAAAGAAAAAATAACCTTCCTCCCCATCACCTTCAAACCCCGCCAAGCCGGAACCAACTCCCTCAACCTAAAAAAAATCACCAAAATCGGCTACCAGGCAATCAAAGACTTCCACACCCTAAAAAAATCTATGTAGATAGACAAATATCGAAAGCTGATCCATCTGTATTTCAAAGCGTATCCCCATCCCCCAAACTCCCCACTACCGAAAAAAAGCCACCGCCAAAACGCGGTGACTTTTTTGACCCAACCCAGCAAATCAGTCAAGTTAACAACTTTCCCCATAAAAAAACCTTGCGCTCCCAAAAAAAGCGCAAGGGGTGTCCAGAGGGGACGCTGCTCAAGCGTCCCCTTTGGGATTTTCCTACATTTATCCAAATGTACTCATATCTCTTTATGACTCGTAACCCTAAGTCGTGCCATAGCTCTGGACAGAGCCAGCTGATTCATATGATACTCCTGAATACTCTGCTTCTGTCTCATCTGCTCTTCTGCTCTTTCCTTCGCTTCCTGTGCCCTGCGGATATCAATCTCCTCAGGACTCTCTGCTGTCAGGCAGAACAACTTCACACGGTTATTGATCATCTCCACAAACCCACTGCTCACAGCCAGAATATGCTTTGTACCATCTGCTTCCTCGAAACGCATTTCGCCCGGAATGATAGCCGCAACAATATTCTCGTGCTGTGCCAAGAAAGCCTGCTCACCGTCAACAGCCGGAATTGTCAGGGTTTTGGCACGTCCTGCAAACGCCAGCTTATTACTGGCATAAATCTCAAGACCAAATGTATCTGCCATAAAATCCGCTCCTTATTCCTGACCCATCTCAGTCTTTGCTTTCTCGATGACATCCTCAATTGTACCAACATTGAAGAAAGCATTTTCCGGATACTGATCCATCTCACCATCAACGATTGCCTTGAATCCACGGATGGTTTCTTTCAGAGGAACATATTTACCCTTGATACCTGTGAAGTTCTCAGCTACATGGAATGGCTGGGAAAGGAACTTCTGGATCTTTCTTGCACGGAATACAGTGCTCTTATCTTCTTCAGAAAGCTCTTCCATACCAAGAATAGCGATGATGTCCTGAAGTTCTTTATATTTCTGAAGAATTTCCTGTACTTTACGTGCTACTTCATAATGTTCTTCACCTACAACATCCGGCTCCAGGATACGGGAAGTAGATTCCAGCGGATCAACAGCCGGATAAATACCCTGCTCTACGATCTTTCTGGAAAGAACGGTTGTTGCATCCAGATGAGCGAATGTAGTTGCAGGAGCCGGGTCAGTCAGGTCATCGGCAGGTACATAGACAGCCTGTACAGATGTTACAGAACCATCCTTAGTAGAAGCGATACGTTCCTGAAGTTCACCCATCTCAGTAGCCAGTGTTGGCTGATAACCTACGGCTGAAGGCATACGTCCAAGAAGGGCGGAAACCTCGGAACCAGCCTGTACGAAACGGAAGATATTATCAATGAAAAGAAGCACATCTCTGTGTTCCTCATCTCTGAAGTACTCAGCCATTGTCAGTCCGGTTTCAGCAACACGCATACGGGATCCCGGCGGCTCGTTCATCTGTCCGAACACTAAGGCTGTTTTTTCAAGAACGCCGGACTCTTTCATTTCTGACCATAAGTCGTTACCTTCACGGGAACGCTCTCCAACACCTGTGAAAATGGAGTATCCGCCATGCTCTGTGGCAATGTTCTGGATCAGCTCCTGAATCAGGACTGTCTTACCAACACCGGCACCACCGAACAGACCGATCTTACCACCTTTTGCATATGGTGCAAGAAGGTCGATAACCTTAATACCTGTTTCCAGGATTTCTACAGCCGGTTTCTGATGTTCGAAATCCGGCGGATCTCTGTGAATGACCCATTTCTGTTCTCCCTCAAGGGAAGGACCATCATCTACTGTATCACCAAGTACGTTAAATAAACGTCCCAGTGTCTTATCACCTACAGGAACCTTAATGCCGCTTCCTGTGGCGATGACTTCTCTGTCTCGCTGTAAGCCTTCGCTTGCGCTCAGCATAATGCAGCGTACCATATTGTTTCCCAGATGATGGGAAACTTCCATTACACATCTTTTACCGTTGTTCTCTACCTCAAGGGCATCCTTAATCTCAGGAAGATTTCCATCTTCAAAAACAACGTCTACAACAGGTCCCATAACCTGTACAATTTTACCTTTGTTCATCGTCGTCACTTCCTTTTTTGTGCTTTTGCACCGCTGACAATCTCAGTGATTTCCTGTGTGATGGCAGCCTGACGCGCACGGTTGTACTCAATGGATAATTCCCTGAGCATCTTCTTTGCACTGTCCGTAGAGGACTGCATTGCCATCATTCTGGCATTATTTTCACTGGCATACGCTTCTACAAGACATCCATAGATCAGACCGGTCAGGTAATTGGGGATCATGGTATTCAGAAGTACATCGGCTGATGGTGACAGCACAATTTCCTCCTGCGGCATGTCCGCAAGCATTGCCTGATTTGGCAGGAACTCTGCCTTCTTCAATGGAAGAAGCTGCATATTCACCGGCTCCATTGCAACTGCACTCTGCATCTCCGTATAGAAAATACGGACTTCGTCCAGTTCTCTGTCCAGGAACGCTCTGACAATCTCCTCTGAGATCAGACGCGCTCTGTGCATGGTCGGTTTCTGTACTGTATATGGAAAGTTCTCTGCGATATCCATATGTTTCTTCGTGAAATACTGACGGCCTACCATACCCAGCACATAAAGCTTGCAGTGCTCATGCTCTGCCATAAACTGTTCTGTCATTTTCTGGATATTATGGTTATAGGCACCTGCCATACCTTTATCACCGGTAACTACGATACAGCCGATCTTACGGTCTTCCTCTGCGATCTTATGACGGATACTGAAAAAAGGATGCTCTGTATCCGGCATATGACGCAGGATTCGGGAAATTGCTGCCTGCATATTATAGTAATACGGCTCTGTATCGGACAGGATTCTTTTGGCCTTCTGCATCTTGGATGAAGAAATCATATACATGGCATTGGTGATCTTCATGGTGTCCTGAATGCTTTTCATTCGAGTCTGAATCTCTTTCGTACTGCCCATATCAACACCTACCTGCTCTTATCTGCAAATTCTTCTGCCACTTTCACGATCTTTTCTGCCAGTTCATCCGGAAGCTGTCTCTTCTCCTCGATCTCTCTTCCGATTTCCGGATAAGCACTGTCAAAGTAGTCCAGCATATCTCTCTGATACTTCTTCATCTTCTTAGTTTCCACGTGCATCATTGCCTTGTGTGTTGCCGCACAAAGAGTGATGACCTGCTCATGAAGACTTAACGGACTTGAAAGCGGCTGTTTCAGAAGTTCCATAAGTCCGCTTCCGTATTTCAGCTGCTGAGTTGTAGCCTCGTCCAGATCAGAACTGAACTGTGTAAAGATTTCCATCTCACGATACTGAGCCAGATCGATACGGACACTTCCTGCTGCTTTCTTCATGGCTTTTGCCTGTGCAGCACCACCAACTCGGGATACGGAAAGACCTACGTTAACCGCCGGACGCATACCGGAGTTAAACAGGTCACTCTCCAGGAAGATCTGACCATCTGTGATGGAAATAACGTTTGTAGGAATATATGCGGAAAGGTCACCTGCCTGTGTCTCAATGATAGGAAGTGCGGTGATAGAACCACCGCCGGCCTTTTCATTCAGACGGCTGGAACGCTCCAGTAATCTGGAATGGAGATAGAATACATCTCCAGGATAAGCCTCACGTCCCGGTGAACGTTCCAGAAGCAATGACAGTGCACGATATGCAACTGCATGCTTGGATAAATCATCATAAACCATCAATACATCTTTTCCCTTGTACATGAAGTACTCAGCAAGTGCAGTACCTGCATAAGGAACAATGTACTGAAGTGGTGCACAGTCACTGGCTGTAGAGGAGAATACTGTTGTATAGTCCATAGCACCATGTTTCTCCAGAGTAGATACGATCTTAGCTACTGTAGAAGCTTTCTGTCCGATCGCAACATAGATACAGATTACATCTTTGCCTTTCTGGTTAAGAATGGTATCCAGTGCAACGGAAGTCTTACCTGTCTGTCTGTCACCGATGATCAGCTCACGCTGGCCACGGCCGATCGGGAACATGGAGTCAATGGAAAGAATACCTGTTTCCAGCGGAACTGTTACAGATTTTCTCTCAATGATCCCAGGTGCCGGATTCTCTACCGGACGATACCCGTCTGCCTTAATCTCGCCTTTACCATCGATCGGTGCTCCCAGAGCATTTACAATCCTTCCGATAAAAGCGTCACCTACAGGCACACCTGCCTGTTTCTGGGTTCTTGCCACCTTTGTTCCTTCTTTGATTCCTGTATCTTTACCGAACAGGATACATCCGATGCTGTTTGCACGGATATCCTGAACCATACCTTTCAGACCATTCTCAAAGGTTACAACCTCGCCATACATAGCATGATCGATACCATGTACCGTGGCGATACCATCTCCGACGGAGATGACTGTTCCTACTTCCTGGTCCTTGCTGATTTCGTCATAATTCTTAATTTCTTCTTTCAGAATCGAAATGATTTCATCTGGATTCATTGCAGCCAACTTTTATTCACCTCCGTGTCAATTTCTGTCTTAAATTGTTGTAACGTCCGCGGAGACTCCAGTCGAACTCTTTGTCTCCGGCAGAAAGAATGAAGCCTCCGATCAAAGATTTGTCTTCTCTGAGAGTAAGGATTACTTCCTTTGCTCCGAATTCCCTGCGAAGGAAATCTTCCATCTTCTCTTTCTGGGCTTCTTCCGGTTTTGTTACATATGTGAGAACAGCTTTCAGGATTCCTTTCTGTTTACGGCTGTAATTGCCGTATGCTTCCAGGATATCATAAATGCTGCTGATTTTCTGATATTTACAGGTTACCTTCAGGAAATTTTTCATCTCCTGTGGAAATACCCTGTCAATTACATGTTCTTTTTCTTTTAAAGAAACCAGCGGATTCTCAAGAGCACCCTTTAACTGCGGGGTACTCCTGAAAATCTTTTCTGTCTCTGAAACAGCTTCTTCCGGGACAGAAAGCTCATATAATGCTTTTGCATAATTAATGCATGTTTCCGTCATTGGAATCACCTGCCTCTTTTATAAACTGGTCATAAAGGGACAAATCCTGCTGACTGCTGTTTTTCTCTCCCATGATCTTAGAGGCTGCATCCAGCGCGATCTCTGCCACTCTGCTTTCCATAGCCTTCATAGCATTTTCCTGCTCTGTCCTGATATCTGCCTTTGCTTTATCAAGCATTGCGCCGGCCTGTGTATTTGCATCTTTTACAATACGCTCAGCCTGTACTTTTGCCTCATCCTTTGCCGCATTTACAATACGCATGGATTCGTCTTTCGCAGATTTCAGTGCATCTTCATATTTACCTTTCAGTTCATATGCCTGTTCTTCTGTATCTTTGGCACTTGCGAACTGCTGGTCGATCATGTTTTTTCTCTGCTCCATCACATTGAGGATCGGACCAAATAAGAACTTTTTCATTAAAAGATAAAGAACAATCAGGTTGATAATCGTAAAGACCACGTTGATATTAATTTCAATCACCGGTCCCACCTGCCTTTCTACTTATTCTTTATCCATCAATTAGCCAAGCATGATAACGATCAGAAGACCGATAACGAAACCGTAAATAGCTGTTGCTTCGGCAAGGGCGCATCCTAAAAGAAGTGCTTTACTGATCTTGCTTTCTGCTTCTGGCTGTCTTGCGATTGCTTCTACTGCTTTGGATGTTGCCATACCAATACCAATACCTGCTCCGATACCTGTCATAACTGCGATTGCTGCTCCAATAGCTACTAACATAACTTTTTTCCTCCTGTTGTTTCAATAAATTGAATGAATGATGTCAGGGACAAAATATTGCCCGTAACCTGATATTACAGATCTTTCTTCGTAATGTGCTATCCTGCCGATATCCGGACAGCTTTTTTGGGGGTACTGCTCATAACTGCTGTCTCATACTTTATGTCTCGTATCTTATGTCCCGTATGTGATGTCATAATCCTGTATGAACAGTAAGCTTTTATTCAATAGCTTCTTTGATAAATAAAGAAGTTAAGAATACAAATACATAGGCCTGAATGAATCCGTCAAAGAAATCAAAATACAGGCTGAATGGAATAGGAAGAATTGCCGGGCATATAAACTCAAGAAGTTTCATAACCACATAGCTTCCTAATACATTACCAAAAAGTCGCATACAAAGTGATGTAGGACGAATGGCGATCTCCAGAATATTGATCGGCAGCATAACCGGTGAAGGCTCTGCAAAGCTTTTAATAAATCCTTTCAGACCTTTCTTATGAAATCCTGCATACTCGATCAGAAAAATACTTGTAAGCGCAAGACCAATCGTACAGTTTAAATCCTTTGTAGGCGGTACAAATCCAAACACACCGAAAATGTTTGCAATTCCAATGTAAATGACAACTGTCATCAGATAGGGAATATATATTTTTCCCTCTTCTCCAAGAATATCCTTAAAGAAGTTATGGAGAAAACCAACTCCCGCTTCTAATAAAAGCTGTTTCTTACCAGGGTTTTCCACACTTAGATTTCGCACAAGCACCAATGACAAAATTAAAAGCACTGCCATGATGATCCATGTCACTGCTACTGATTCTGCAATTGGTATTCCACCAAACACCGGTATGGTAAAAACTGTCTTACATTGAAGTTCTTCCATTAACGTGCTTGCTAAATTACCCGTCTCTTTTCCCTCCTTTTTTTACCGGATCTCCGGAAAGCTATCTCCCTGAGATTCAGGATTTTGAGTTTATTATATTCAAAATCGTTAAAAAGTCAACAACTATTCCGACTATTATCAACAAAATAATTATTTTTTTTTATATATTTTGCACAATGAATTTTTATTACTTCGTCAAAATCATACTTTTTATCATGCACTTTAACAAAAATCGGTGCATTTTTATTGACCCAACTGTCACCCGGTGATATTATTTTATATATTTTTTATATAAAATTTATATCGCAAAACATACCAATTTTCAAACAGGTCATACCAATTTCTTTATACTCGGAAAGGATTATTTTATGCATATTCTATGTCTGGGCGACAGCATTACCGACTGCAATCATTTATTTGAAGATTTTCCCCTTGGAAACGGTTATGTACAGCTTCTCGCAGAAAAGCTCCCATACAACGTACAGATCAAAAATCACGGAATAGACGGATTCACAGTATCACGTATTCTCGAAAACATTCAAACTCACCGTATTTCCCTTCATCGCAATCCGATTATCACTCTGCTGGTCGGTATCAACGATATCGGATTAATCATGAACACACACCGCACAGAGGAACAAAAACAACAAATGCTGAAGGAATTTACTGTTCATTATAAAGAATTACTGAAACTGCTCACTGCAGATGCACAACAGGTGATTCTCATGGAACCGTTTATCTTCCCTTGTCCGGCTGAATATCAAAACTGGATTCCCTATGTCCATGCCATGTCTCAAAAGATCCGCAGTCTTTCCTTCCAGTTTTCACTTCCTTTCCTGCCTTTACAGGATTATCTGAATCAAGAAGCTTCTGTAAAAGGTTTTCCTGCTGTTACCACAGACGGCATCCATCTCACTGCCCTGGGTCACAGCCTGTTAGCTAAACGTCTGTATCCTTTGCTGAACGTTTAAGGGCAGAAGAAACCATAATGTTTTCTTGCATATCACTGTCCACTTCTGTATAATCTGGATATAAATTAATCCGAAAGGAGTTTTCCTTACCTATGGAAACCACTATTAAACAAATTGAAGATATGTCTCTGAACGCCTGGCCATCCCACAAAATGGAGCTGTATGACGGCTGGATTCTGAGATTTTCTTATTTTTATACACACAGAACCAACAGCGTAGAACAGTTTGGTAATTCCACTCTCACATGGAGAGAAAAAATCCCCTTTTGCGAAAGTGAGTATAAACGCCTTGGAAGTCCGGCTGTCTTCAAGATCAGTCCCCTGGTCTCTCCTGACTTTGATTATGTCCTGGAAAACCGTGGATATGCCATACAGCACACTACCAATGTTATGGCAATGAGCCTGAAAACTGCCCGGATAGATTGCCCTTACCCTAATGTCTCTTTCTGTGAAAATATCCCTCTTGAATGGATTGAAAGTCTGTTCCGTCTGAAAAATACCACCAATCCGATTCACCGGAAAGTAGTTCCATCCATGTATCAGTCAATCCTCAAGGAAACCATCTGTGCCTCTGTCAGTATAGACGGTCAGATTATTGCAACCGGTCTGGGAATATTGGACAGAGATTACATCGGTCTCTATGCCATCCATGTAAAAAAAGAATACCGCAGACAGGGATATGCCCGTCAGATTTGTACCGGACTTCTGAAAGAAGGCATAAAAAAGGGTGCCCAAAATGCTTACCTGCAGGTTGTAGAGGGAAATAAAAATGCCCGGGCACTGTACAGATCCCTTGGATTCCAGCAGCTCTATACCTATTGGTTTCGGGTACAGCCGGACGAAAATGGTAATTTTCCACCTGAAAAATAATTTACCGATTATCTATAAAAAAAGAAGTGCGTTCTGTAATTTTTTTCCTCTTACAGAACACACTTCTTTTCAGTTTACTTTTTCTTTTTGGGGAATCAATGAATGTATATTTTCATAATCGTTTTGTTACACTGTTTTCTTATTCAGTACTGCCGGTGTCACATTACCTGCAACCATAGCAGTCAGAGGACTGAAATACAGCAGACAGGTAAGCACACAGTAAATAGGGATCATAATTACAAACTGCACCAGTCTTCCAGGCATGATTGCATAAAAATTATATCCAAGCATAATTACCAGTCCTGCTGTTGTTAATACCAGAGAACTGAGAATTGCAGTTATCACAATAGAAATACAGATAACAACTGTTTTTCCTGTTTTCTTTTTGTTTGCGAACAGTGGTCTTGCCAGTGCCGGAAGAACTCCCCAGAGAATGGCTGCAACTGTAATAAATGGGTTTACAGCATATCCTTTCATAAAGCATCCGATAATATCTGCACATAATCCACAGACTCCGCCCGCTATAGGTCCCAGCCAAAGACCGGCCAGAATTGTAGTTACACTTCCTACAGAAATACGATATGCCCCAAGGTCAATGACCAGAACTCGTGTCAGTACCAGATGCATAGCGATCAGAAGTGCCATAAATACCAATGTTTTTACGTTCCATGTTTGTTTTTTCTGCATAATAAAAACACCTCCATAATGTGTTTATAAAATAGAGTAGTTACCATAAATAATAATCCCTCCACATTATGAGATGTCCTCATATGTAGCAACGGGTGCGGAAATCATATCGTAAGCAGCTTGTCACTCTGCTTTTCGTTTCACGGCGACTCCCCAGCCTATGAACACTTAACGCATAAAATCCTACTTCGCTATTATTTACTTGAGAAAAGTATATCATAAACTATCAAAAATGCAATATCTAATTGTTATTATTTTATCAAATTTTTTCAACCCCCCTATGGAAATATCAAAGGAAAAAATGAGTAAAAAAAGAAAAATAAATCTCAAAACCCTTACAATATATGTTATGATAATTGCATAAATGACTTTTCTGGAGGATCTGCAATTATCATGAAAAAACTGCTCTCTGTCTGTGCCTGCACCGTTCTTAGTTTATCTCTGAGCGGATGCTCTCTTGGAACTGTATTGGAACAAATCACATCAACCGGGGATGTTTCCGTGGAAGATCCATCCTCTCCGGAATCTGCCACAACTGAACCCAAAAGCAGAGTCTATATGGATGAAATATCAGGTACTCTTCAGGATTTTTCCGGAAGCCAGCTGATTCTGAATAAAGGAGAAGCTTCCTATGTATTCAATCTTTCTGGTGCCACTTTGGAATGTAAAGATGGTATGATCACAGGCGATGAGATCAGCGTAATCTATGAAGGACAGCTTTCCGGTACGGATACCAGTACCGTACAGACTCTGAAAGTAGTAGATGAATTTCATCGTAAAAGCAAATTGAAAAAGCGCACGGCCCATGGGCAGGTCCTTTCCCTCACTGCCAATACCATAACTCTGAAATCCAAAAAAGGAAAAACTGCTACCTATCCGATCACCGGCACAGAACAATATTATCAGAACGGAATCAAAGAGGGGGACTGGGTATATCTGCGTTTTAAAGGAAAATTCCCCGATACCTCCCAGGACTCTTCCGCTTCTCTCAATGCCAGCCACTTAAAGGTATTGAGTATTTCTGATCTGGAAACAATCGTTATCCCGGATCCAACTCCCACACCACCGCCGAATCCGGAGGAAACTCCCGAGGAGGCTGCCGGTAAAGAACAGCAGTTTCTGGCAACTATACAGGGGGTTAACCTGAACACCCTGCAGATTCTCCCTGCCGGAAGCAGCACAGTCCAAAATCTGGATATGTCCTCCATTCCCGTTTATTTCAAGGGCGGTATTGCTCCCGGCTCCCATGTAAATGTCACCTATAAGGGTGTCCTGCAGCCGGATACCCTGGAAGGGATCCAGATCCTGGCAGTTACAGGAGAAGATCCTGACACCATTGATGACAAACATATTTCTTTTACAGTTACAGGCGTCATTACCGGCAGTACTGCCAATACCATTACTGTACAGACAGATGATGGTGCTGTAGATACTTTCCGCACAGAAGAACTTCGGAACAGCTCTGAAGCCAGTCTGGAATACGGAGATTATGTCCAGGTAACCTTTCATCCCTCCAAATCTAAAGCTTCCAATATCTATACTGCTGTACAGATACAGAACACGTAAAATATCTTATATATAATATATAACTAAAAATACAGCAGGTATTTTTCATCTATTTCCAGACAGAACTTCCTGTCACCCGGATATTAACCGAATCAAGCAGGTAGCGAAGCGGATTGCGAATATCCGCTTGACTAATCCGTATTCGATGAAAATACCTGCTGTATTTTCAACTGTGAAATTTCTTTTTTATGTTCTCTTCTCCTTCCTTCAGCCAGGCATACACTTTATCACTGCATCCCAAAATCTCTTCGAAGGCATGGATCTCATCCTGTATTCCCTGCCCATGGTACACTCTATATGCCCCCGCATCACTTCCGGCTGCCACATGAATTCCCATTTGAAAGGCTTTACGGACATTTTCACTGGCACTCTGGATAATAGGAAATAAAGCAGCATCCTCATATCGTTCTGAACCCAGCAAATTTATCACTGTCACAAGGGTAGGCACCCAAACAGTACTGCTTTCCGCCAGCATTTCCAGCGTTTCCCCGTCCATATAGTTACCATGCTCCAGACTGTCTACCCCGGCTTTCAAAGCAGCCCTGACTCCATATACCCCATTGGTATGAGACATCACTCTCATTCCCTCTTCATGGGCAATATGAACCATCTCCCTCACTTCATCTGCTTCCAAAGACATTCCGGTAATTGCTCCATGATTATTAAAATCCAGGATTCCGGTAGTCATGATTTTGATAAAATCAGCTCCCTGTGCTTTTGCCTCCAGAACTCTCCGATGGAATTTTCCCATAGTATCAAAACTCTTTCCCACAATAGCGCCATAATATCCTTCCTTATGTATGGCAAATACAGGTGTCCTGTAATCAATTCCATACTCCGGTGCCAGCTCCTTTGCCCGCCTGGAAACTCCCAGTCCATCCCCTCCGTCACGCACAAAAGTAATACCACGCTTTTGATAAGCTTCCAGATGTTCTCTTATGATCTTATCGTCCGGTCCATTTTTTTGCATATCAACTGCATGGCGGTAATTCACGCCATCCATAATGATATGCGCATGACATTCTCCAAACATTTCCCGTTTCTCTTCCTCTTCCCTGCTACTTTCTTAACTCGAACCATAGAGTCAGACGGATAAACTCATCCGCTTCGCTATGCAACTCTATGCTCAATAACCGCTCCGCAGTTTTACTTAATCTTTTATCTACAATTTTTTATTTTTCAAAAAAATTTCGGATTTCGTCTTCTGTTGCCTGCACAGACCCCTGGACAAAGAATGGTTTTCCACCACCTCTTCCATTTAATGCAGCATTCATTTCCTTTGTATACTGGCGTAAATCCCCGTCAATCTCTCCCATAGCATACTTATAGCTTCCATCTTCATTTCTGGAAAATACTGCACAGCAACCCTCACAGGTATTCATCACTACATCCGCAAGTTTACGTACAGAATCTGCTTCCAGACCCTCTTTAAAGATCAGTACGCTTCCGGCACCTTCCCACTTCTTTGCCTCTGCCCGGAACATCTCTTCCTCCATACGTGCAACCAGGCCCTTCATACGGAAATTCTCGTCCTGCAGACGCTGTACTGCCTCCGCTGTTCTGTCCATCTTTGCAGAAAGCTTCATGGAAATCTGATGATTCTGCTCATTCACCATATTCAGATAATCCAGCACACGTTTACCGCAGATCATCTCCATACGGATGCCATCGTGAAATTTCACTACAGAGAGAAGCTTCACCATTCCGATCTCGCCTGTATGAGTTACGTGAGTACCACAGCAGGCACATACGTCTACTCCCGGGAATGTCACAATACGAACCTGTCCTGTCAGTTCCTTCTTACTTCTGTAATCCAAAACCTCTAATTCATCTGCTGTGGGATAAGTAATCAGTACTTCCTTATCCTCCCAAACTCTCTCATTCACTTCCCGCTCAATTTCTGCAAGCTGCGCATCATCCAGCATACCATTCAAATCTACAGTGATCACATCGCTTCCCATATGGAAACCTACATTATCATAACCATACTTCTCATGAATAATACCACTGACCATATGCTCACCGGAATGCTGCTGCATCAAATCAAAACGACGCGCCCAGTCAATCTTTCCTTCAACCCTGGTTCCCACTTCCAGTGCTTTATCTATATAATGAAGCAGCTCTCCATCTTTCTCATGAACCTCCGTCACCTGTGCATCACCCAAAATTCCCACATCACTCGGCTGACCACCACCCTCCGGATAAAAAGCACTCTCATCCAGAATTACAGCGAAACCTTTCTTACGCTCCCTGCACTCCAGAACTGTCGCGGTAAATTCTTTTTTATACACATCTTCATAATATAAACGTCTTGTTTCTGTCATAATCTGTCTCTCCTTGTTAATCTGTCATGTTATCTGTCATATTCCCCCGCATTATCTTCCATATAAACATAAATGCTGTATTTCATTCCAATCAAGTATAGACCAAATCAAAAGGGTTCGCAAGACTGTCCCCTAGAGATATTTTTATAAAAATCCGTTAATCCAAGCAGCCAATAACCAGCGCAGAAAAATAGTTTGTTTTGTGTGCATTTGCAGGATACTTAGATATTCTTAGCTGGCCAAAATCTGCGTTATGAGAAAAATGACACACTGTCTGAGCCGCTATGCGGCGAGTTTGTGGCATTTTTCTCATGCCTTTAGCAGATTTTTGCCAGCTTAGAATATCTTAGTGTCCGAAACCGCACACAAAACAAACTATTTTTCTGCGCGTCCCCTTTTTCTCAAAATTCCTCCAATATCTGAATCCATTCCCCCACCTCCTGCGTTATAATTAAATGAACAGGGAAAAGGAGACAGCAATGATCACAGAAAAACAATATCTGGAATATCTGATTAAGCAATACCAGAACTTAATATATTCGATCTGCCTGAAATCCGTCGGCAATCCATTTGATGCCGAAGATCTTACTCAGGAAGTATTTCTGTCTGCCTATAAAAACCTGTCCCGTTTTGACGGCACTTATGAAAAAGCCTGGCTAAGCAAGATTGCTGTCCGAAAATGCCTGGACTATCTGAAAGCAGCCGGGCGGCGAAGTATTCCAACAGAAGACACCTACTTTTCCCAGATTCCGGACCGACAATCCTCTCCCGAGGATGAATACATGAAAGCTGCATCCAATACTCACGTAGAAGCATTGTGTATGCAATTGAAAAGTCCCTACAAAGAAGTCGCTTACGCACATTTCTGCAGGGAACTGTCCGTACCTGAGATTGCACAACAGACAGGAAAAAATCCGAAAACAATTCAGACACAGCTCTATCGCGCAAGGGCAATGCTGAAAAAGATGCTTGAAAGGGGTGATTAGATGCATATTGATAAGAAGGATTTAATAGAATTTGACAACGGAAATATGAACACACAGGAAGTCATTGAATTTCTATCACATCTTGATCACTGCGATTTCTGTCTGGACCAGATGATGGAACAGGAAGACAGCAGTACGGATACTGCTCCTTCCTATCTGATGGAACAGATTCTGACCAAAGCAGACTCCGGTGAAGTACAGCTTGCCCGGGCAGCAAATAAAGCATCCCGCAAAATGCAGCTGCTCCATTACAGTCTTCAGACTGCTGCCGGTGTGATAGTTGCCCTGCTGCTTTTATTCAGTATCCCCAACCTGGATTTCACTTCCTTACATCAGGATACTTCCTCTCAGATAGACAGAACATTGCCAGAACATGAAAACGGCAGGCTCTACCAGTTCACCAGAGAACTTGGCCAGAACATTGGTGATGGCACCAGTTCTTTTATAAAATATATCAGTGATTTTTCCAGCAAATTAATGAATGGAGGCAAATAAAAGTATGCAAAAACAAAAACGTGGATTCTGGCTTTTTATCTTTTCCCTGATTCCAGGCGCAGGAGAAATGTACATGGGATTCAAAAAACAAGGAATCAGTATTATGTTCTTATTCTGGGGTGTCTTTGCCATCGGAGCATGTACCGGAATGGACTGGCTTGTGTTTCTGATTCCGATCATCTGGTTCTACAGTTTCTTTAATGTGCACAATCTGAAATCTCTTTCTGAGGAAGAGTTTTATTCCATAGAAGATTCCTATGTTCTTCATATGGATGAACTGACAGGAGATATCAGTTCCCTGCTTAAACATCACAGAAATTTAACTGCAGTTCTGCTGATTTTTCTTGGTGCTTCTATTCTGTGGAACAACCTGATGGATTTCCTCTATATGATCTTACCCGGCTATCTGGCTGATGTTATCGGTAGATTCACATATCATCTGCCACAGCTCGTAATTGCAGCTGCTATCATTTTTGCAGGAATTTATATTCTCACCCGCAAGAAGGATGCATTGGATGAAGAACACCATGACAGTTCCGATGAAGAAGAACACTACTGGACACCATATCGTCCATACCAGCAGGACATGAGAAATGCAGAAAATGTTGAAACTTCTGCAAATACTACTGATATAACAGACACCAACAGCCATCCTGTATTAAAAAAAGAAATTTCCGAAGAGCTCAAAGATACTGATAGCAGTACCAATTAGCCCTGAACCCAAAATGAGATTCAGATTTGCGATTGTACATTACCCGCAAATCTGAATCTCATTTTTATAGCAGTTGGGAAAACAATGCAATTTTCCATATAGCTATATAGTCACCGAAACTTCCCCAAAGGACAATACTGTCTCCTGCCCATCCTCTTCCCGTACTTTCAGCCTTCCGTCCCTGCATATCTCCAATGCAAATGCCTGCCTGGAAGAGGTTCCGTCTGTAATTGTGATCTGATGTCCCGGGATCATGTTATGTGTCACATAATCCGGAGATAGTTTCAGATCTGCTGTCTCTTTTCGCAGCTCGTTCACAATCATTGCTGTCAATTGATTACGGTCTGTCCGTTCTGCATCTTCTTTTGTCTCATAAAGAGCTCCAGCTATACTTCTTAATTTCTGCGGCAGTTTCTCCTGATCCAGGTAGAGATTCAATCCTATACCAACTACCACAAACTCAATATTTCCACTTTCAAAATCTGTGACAGCCTCTGTGAGGATTCCACAGACTTTCTTTCCTTTATAAAACAGATCATTAACCCATTTAATATCAAGCTGGATTCCACAGATCTGCGCAACGGCTCTGTAGACTGCCACTGCTGCCGCTGTTGTGATCAGTAAGCTGTCCTGTAGGGTTCCCTGGGGTTTCAGGATCACACTTATATAAAGCCCGGCATCTGCAGGGGAATAAAATTCCCGCCCTCTGCGTCCTCTTCCCGCAGTCTGACTTCTGGCAATGACAAAGGCTCCATGTCCTGCTTTTCCTATCATCGCTTCTTTCTTGGCAGTCTGGTTTGTAGATTCCAGCTCATCGTAAATATCTACTTTAACCTCCGGATCATCCAGAAACAGACGGATTCCCTCCTGGGACAACCGATTTGTATCCTTTGCCAGCATATAACCCTTATTAGGTCCTGCCTCTATGATATATCCGTCCTCCCTGAGTGATTTCACTGCTTTCCATACTGCTGCCCTGGTACAGCCCAGCTCACCTGCAATCCGCTCTCCGGAAATCACTTCTCCCTTATACTTTTCCAACATTTCCAGCAATCTTGATTTTACCGTCATATTTTCCCCTTTACCATTATTTCATGAGTGAATGTTATATATGACATGTTACATCATAATATGCCGGACAGCAACCTTAATTATCAGTCAGTACTGCAACAACTCCCGAATATAAAACCAAAAATCCCAGGATCACCGCAATCGTATCAGCAGAGTGAAAATCAATATTAAAGATCATCCCACCGACAATCATTACCTCCAGTGTTACGATCAGTCCCAGAATTACTGCCATTGTTCTGGAAAGCTTGCGGCTTTCTTTTTTTCCTGTTCTATGTGTGGTGCTTGCTGTATTTGTCATCTCATTGTCCTCCTCAGTCTTGTACCGAACATATTTTCCGAACATATATTCGCTTTCAAGTATCATACCACACCTTATCCTAAAATGGAAGTACTTTTCGAACATTTGTTTGTAAAAAATAACTGTCATGTTAACTCCTTAAGCTCTACTTAAGTTCCTTAACATGACAGTCCCCTATATTACTTACATAAACTGGGCAAACACAGATGCTCCTATAACGGTCAGCAGACCGGCTACTGCAATTGCAAGACTGCTCATGGCGCCTTCTATTTCACCCAACTCCATCGCCTTGGCAGTACCAATGGCATGGGCAGAAGTTCCAAGTGCCAGTCCCTTAGCGATGGGTTCTTCTATATGTGCCAGTTTGATCACAGTCTCTGCGATCATATTTCCCAGAACACCGGTAATGATAATAACTGCAACTGTAATCGTTACTATACCACCCAATTCCTCGGAAACGCCCATTCCGATGGCAGTAGTAATGGACTTCGGAAGAAGTGTTACATACTGCTCATGGCTCAGACTGAACAGCTTTGCAAGAATCAGCACACTGACCAGACTGGCAAGTACACCGGAAACAATTCCAATGATTACGGCTTTCAGATTCTTTTTCAGAAGTTCCATCTGCTGATACAACGGAACTGCCAGACAGACCGTTGCAGGCGTGAGCAGGTAGCTGATATACTGACCGCTCTGATTATAGGTGTCATAATCAATATGCAGTAAACAAAGCACCGCTATTACTGCAATAATCGCAATCAGAAGCGGATTAAAAATTGCCATCTTAAATTTTCTTTTCAAAAGAAGTCCTGCCTCATATGCGATCAGGCTGATCGCTGCGCCAAAAAACAGGGAATTACTCATAAATTGTGTCATGATCTTTTCTGTCCTTTCTTTCTGTCCCTACGAATAACTGCCTGTGTGACACGACCTGTCACAACCATTACCACAACTGTAGTGATCACTGTGATCAGAATGATCGGCACACATACCGGTTTCAGTATGCCCCAGGCTGTCAGTAATCCAACACCTGCCGGAATAAACATAACCGGCATAATCTCTATGAGAAATTCAGATGCTTCTTTAACCTGTTCCAGCTTGATAATGTGTGTTCCCAGTGCGATCAGCATGATCACCAGTCCGTACACACTTGCAGGTACAGGAAGCGGAATCAGGACATGTAATGCCTCTCCCATTGCAGATAACAGTAAAATAACCCAAAATTGTCTTACGTATTTCATTTCCAGTCTCCTCTAATTGTCGTTTCCCTAGGATTCAGAAACATTTATCCGTTATTGGTCTAACCAATCTCGGTTCGTTACGTTTTTTTATTATAACGTATTCAAAATAAATTGCAAGGCTGTTTCTGCTGAAATCCCGGAATTTCACATTCTCTAAGTAGTATGTTTTCCAAAAAATACAAAAAAGCTTCTGCAAATCCTATTGTTTTGCAAAAGCTTTTTTCATCATCTTATGACATTTAAAAAAAATGATACAGAAAATGCATTTTTATCACCTGATCATACAGTGGTAAGCAGTGCCTCCATATCACCTTCCAGCTCATACTCGCCGGAACCTGCTGTGATAAAGATACTGTCACCCTTCTTCACTTCCATAGTCTGGCCGCTTGCAGTGATCTTACCTGAACCACTCATAACCAGTACACTTACGAAAGAAGTGCCGTCAGCTTCTCCTGTCAGTTTCTTTCTTCTCAGTCCGTCCAGGATCACTTTGTCTACTGTGAAATATTCGCAGGATGCAACGTGTGGTCCGAAATCCCTGTCAGTAGCTGCAGGCTCACGTTTTGTCACCTGGAGAGCCTTGTCTACATGAAGTTCTCGCTCTTTTCCGTCCGGTCCTTTACGTCCATAGTCATAAACACGGTATGTAACATTGGAATTTTGCTGGATTTCAGCGATCAGGCTTCCTGCTCCGATGGCATGGATGGTGCCCGGATCAATAAAAAGTACGTCACCCTTATGGATTATTACTTTATTCAGAACATCTGTGAGAGTATGATTGCGGATACGTTCCTCGAATTCTTCTTCAGAGACTTCTTTTGCAAATCCGTAGAAAAGGCTTGCCCCTTCTGCCGCATCCATCACATACCACATCTCGGTTTTTCCATACTGCCTTTCATTTTTCAGTGCGTAAGCATTGTCCGGATGTACCTGAATGGAAAGATCTTTTTTCGCATCAATAAATTTGATCAGAACCGGAAACTGCTCGAAGGACTGGCAGTCAGTTCCCAGAATCTCTTTCCCGTTTTCATCAATATACTGCTGCAGAGTTTTCCCTGCATATTCTCCGTTTACAATATAACTTGGTCCGTCCGGATGACAGGAAAGCTCCCAGGACTCTGCCAGAGGATCCCTGTCATATTCAATCCCAAACTCTGTTCTTAATCTTGTGCCGCCCCAGAGATAATCTTTACAGCTTGGTTTTAATTTAAAAATTGCCATTTGTAAATTTCCTCCATTTACTTCAGGCACGCCTGAGAGATTCTCCTGCGTGCCCTTTTTCTTTTCTATCTGTCTACTATTTTACTTAGCCAGACAGATATTTCAAGTTTTTTATGTAATTAAAGTTCCACAACAGCCTTGGATAATGCTTCCAGTTTTTCTTCAGCATCCTGTGCGTCTGCGCCTTTCACGCCTGCATAGTATTTAATCTTCGGCTCTGTTCCGGATGGTCTTACACAGAACCATGCACCATCCTCCAACTCAAAGTACAGTACATTGGATTCCGGAAGTGTCAGTGCAGAAATTTCGTCTGTTACGATATCTGTGCGTACGCTCTTCTTATAATCCTCAAGCGCAGTTACCTTGAACGGACCAACCTGTTTCGGAGGCTGATTTCTCAGCGCATCCATCAGACCATCAATTTTTGCTTTTCCTTCTGCTCCAGGGAAGGTCTGGAAGAAAAGGCTTTCTTTATAGAATCCGTATTTCTGATACAGCTTCTCCATCTGCTCGCAGAGAGTGATTCCTTTTGATTTATAGTAAGCTGCTGCCTCGCAGAGAGCCATAACAGCTACAACTGCATCTTTGTCTCTTGCATGGGTACCTTCCAGACAGCCGTAGCTTTCTTCGTATCCGAAGAGGAATTCATGGTCGTGATTCTGCTCGAAGAATTTGATCTGCTCACCAATGTATTTGAATCCTGTCAGTGTCTCGATCAGTGCCACATTGTATTCTTTCGCAATAGCTCTTGCCATTTTTCCGGAAACAATCGTAGTTACAACAGCACCATTCTCAGGAAGCATACCCAGTTCTTTTCTCTGGGAAAGGAGATATTCCAGGATCAGCATTCCGGACATATTTCCTGTAAAACTTTCATACTCGCCGGTTTTCTCATTCTTTGCATAAATTCCAAGTCTGTCTGCATCCGGGTCAGTAGCCAGAACAATGTCTGCATCCACTTCTGCCGCAAGCTTCAGAGCCAGTGTAAATGCGTTCTTATCCTCCGGGTTCGGATAGCTTACTGTCGGGAAATCTCCGTCAGGAAGTTCCTGCTCTTTTACTACATAAACATTGTTAAATCCAAGTTCTTTCAGTACACGTCTTACCGGAATGTTTCCTGTTCCGTGAAGAGGTGTATAAACGATCTTCAGCTTGTCTGCCTGCTCTTTGATGGCTTCCGGGCGGAGAACCAGTTTCTTAAGAGCTTCCATATATTTATCATCAATTTCTTCACCGATCACTTCATAAAGACCGGCTGCCTTTGCATCTTCTTCAGACATAGTCTTCACCTGAGCAAAGTCTGTGATTGCCTGAACTTCTGTAATAATCTGTTTATCCTTAGGAGCTGTGATCTGTGCGCCGTCCTCCCAGTAAACTTTGTATCCATTGTACTGTGGCGGATTGTGGCTTGCAGTTACAACCACACCTGCTGTGCAGCCTAACTCACGAAGTGCGAAGGAAAGCATTGGTGTGGGACGAAGGGACGGGAAAATATATGCCTTAATTCCGTTTGCTGCCATGCACAGAGCTGTCTCTTTTGCAAATTCCGGTGACATATGTCTGGAATCAAAAGCGATGGCAACACCCTTAGCCTGAGCATTCTCTTTGATGATAAAGTTTGCCAGACCCTGAGTTGCTTTTCTTACTGTATAAATGTTCATACGGCTAGTGCCGGCACCCAGGATTCCTCTCAGTCCGCCTGTACCAAATTCAAGATCTTTGTAAAATCTCTCTTTGATCTCCTGAGGATCATCTGCGATGGCTTTTAACTCGGCTCTTGTATCTGCGTCAAAATACTCATCCTCACACCAGCGCTGATAGGTATTGTTCATGATCAGTTCGCAGCGCTGTTTTACACAGTCAGGGGAACGATGAGGATCTCTTGGTGTGTTGAACAGATAATCTTCCAGTTTGTCAATCGTAGTAGTTGCAACATGCATTCTGGTATCGCAGGAAGCATAATAGATGTAAACATCTCCGTTCGCCTTTGCAATAGCGCCGTTTGTAAATACTACATTGGAAACATCTCCGACTCTCTCTTTTCCAAGTGGTACAAGAAATACACCGGATGGTTCAGCGATCACTTTGGAAGGATCATTCAAATCTGTTCCGAATACATAGAGGACATAACGAAGTCCTGCCGCTGTATTTCTTACACCGTGAGCAATATTGATCCAGCATTTCTTACCTCTGATCGGCACTGCACCTGCACCGTTCTTGGACTCTGTCAGAGTATGATAAATTCTCTTGCTGATAATCTTCTCTTCATCGATCACTGCATGTTCGATATCATCACAGAGACCAAATCCGATTCCTCCGCCGCTTCCTGTTTCAATAAAACCGTCCATAGGCCGTGTGTAGAATGCATATTTTCCGTCTACAAATTCCGGATGAAGAACTACATTTCTCTGCTGCGGGGAATGAAGTGTTTTCAGATTATCAAGGCGCTCCCATGTCTTAAGGTCTTTTGTTCTTACGATACCTGCTTCTGCAACTGCTGCGGAAAGATCCGGATTTGTTTTATCCTTGCTCTCAGAACAGAATACACCGTAAATCCAACCATCTTCATGTTTGGTCAGACGCATGTCATATACGTTTGTTTCTTCCGGGCAGGTATCCGGAAGCTGTACCGGATAATCCCAGAAATGGAATCCGTCGATTCCTGTATCGCTCTCTGCTACTGCAAAGAAAGATTTACGGTCATTTCCCTCTACGCGGACAACCAGATAATATTTTCCGTTCAGCTCAATAGCACCGGAATTCATCACTGCATTGATTCCGAGACGTTCCTGAAAATTGGGGTTTGTCTTCGGATTCAGGTCATATCTCCATTCAACCGGCGCAAATTCTCTTGTCAGTACCGGATACTCATAACGATCATAAATTCCATTATAAAAATCTGTTTTCTGATTTTTTCTTGCGATCAGTTTTTCTACTTTCGCTTTTTCAACGTAATACTGTTTATTCAGCATTTTTCATCCTCCTTATTACTTCCATACACATACGCCCGTTGTGATACGGGCATTTCCATGGTTCTACAATAGGTCCGTCTCCAGGTGTGTGGTCTTCCTTTACATACCAGAACCACTCAGAACCTTCTCTTGGATCCAACATATAAGTTTTAATATAATTCCATTCATCCTCTGCTGCCTGTAAATATTCCTTTTTCTCCGGATCCTTCTGATATCTGTTCAGGAAGCCGATCACTGTCTCTGCCTGCACCCACCAGATTCTCCTCGTATCATTGACCCCGTTTTCACATTCATTCATCAGAGAATGATCCACAAAAGCTCTGTGATAAATATTTTCTGCAATCTCTGTTGTGATCGGTGTGATCTTCGCGGTATATTTTTCATCATCCAGTACTTCCAGACCTCTGTCCATCAGCCAGGAAGTCTCTATGTCATGTCCATAGGAATACAGATCAATCAGACTGTTCCAGGTTCTGTCAAAAAATACTTCCTGTCTGCCAAGTTCTTTGTTATATACCTTATCTGCAAAAAGATCCATCATAAAACGAATCCTGTCTCCTGTAAACGGATCCTTTGTCACACGGTACAATTCTGTATAAGCCTCAAAAACATGAAGCAGGGTATTCATCGTTTTCTCTGCAATAATACCATTCTCAGAAAGCTTGTCATTTTCTTCCGGCTCAAATTTGCGGTTAAAAGCTTCCAGATATCCATACTCATCCGTACATCTGTCCTCGATCACCTTCTGAAGACCTCTGGCAATCTCCAGTGCTTCCTTGTTTCCTGTTGCATCATAATAGGAAGAGAGAGCATAAATTGCGAATGCCTGATTATAGGTATGCTTCGTTGTATCTGACGGTTTCCCGTCATAAGTGACTGACCAGAACATGCCGCCATATTCTCTGTCCAGACATTTCTCCTTCAGAAATGCATATGCATGATCTGCATCCTCTTTCAGTTTTTCTTCTCCAAGTGTCATATAGGCATTGGCAAAAAACCACAGGATTCTGCTGTTTAAGATACATCCCTTTTCATAATCCTTTTGCACCTTAAGGTCATAACCCATGTAACCATAAAAACCGCCGTATTCTTCATCCCTCAGGTTTTCCCAGAAAGGAATCAGCTTCTGTGTTAATTCCTCTTCGATTTCCTTCACAAATGTACCCATTTTTCTCCTCCTGTCATTCTGTTCCGTGATACAGTCCTTACATTTATTTCTGCCTTCATTTTACTAGCTCATAGAAATCTTTGTTTCTGTTTTACTAATTTGATTTTACCATCATTAACTTAATTATCAATCTTTAATTGCTTAAAAACAAAGGTTTGTAAAAAGTACAAATATTTAAGTTTTATTTTTGTATATTTATCACAATAAAAAAGCTCACAGGCAAACCACTTTTCTTGATTTTCCTGCAAGCTTCAATTATTAATATTTAATTTTTAACAGCTTGTTTTTATGTTCTATATTTAATTTTATATTTAGTTTTCAAATTTCCGCTAAATCTTTTTCCGTACACTTTCCTTCTCTACAATCTTTCCGGAAACAACGCTCAGACCTCGTCCCGAAGCAGGGTTCTTAATCTGTTTTAATGCCTTTTCCAGTGCAACCTTCACCATTACCTGGGTATTTACCTCATAACTGGTAATTTTTTTATCAGGAAATCCCGGATACAGATAATTGTCAAATCCAACTACTGAAATATCTTCCGGTACACGATATCCCTGTTTTTCCAGTTCCACGATCAAATTTCCGGCTGTAAGGTCACAGTTGCATACAAAGGCTTCCGGCATATGTTCCGGCAGCTTAATATTTATAGAAACACCTTTCTCATCACGATCTTCGATCAGCCATTCTTCCGGCAGAACCTGTCCATGTTCTAACTGTGCTTTATAAAAACCACAGTAACGGTCCATGATACTGCTGGTCACATGAATAGAACCAACATACGCCATCTTTGTAAATCCCTGTTCAAACAGATATCCTGTCATCAGGTACATTCCATAGAAATTATCTGCAATAACTGCATCTTTAGCCAGCTCTTTGTCATAGAAATCCAGAAATATTACCGGCACATCAGTATGTTTCTTCATAAAATGAATATATTCCCTGCTGATTTCCCCCATTACGATCAGAGCATCCACGGTATGTTCTTCCTGAATTCTCGGAAGGATAAAATTCTCCTCCATATCCTGCTTCAGTATTTCCACTGCAGCCATGCAATTCTTATCAGTAGCAACCAAAGCAAGCTCCTGATACATTTTCCAGTAAAAAGTAGTATATGTAGCCAAATATCTCTCAGAAATAATAACACCGATATTGCGCAGGCCACCTTTATTTCTTTCACGTTTGGCTGCTGCCGTCATCTGATGATAACCCAGCTCATCTGCCACCTTTTGGATTTTCTCCCGCATCTCATCACTAACGCCCTTATTGCCGGCCAGAGCATTATGAACAGTTACTGTACTGACTCCTACCTTTGCGGCAATATCAGCCATTCTTACTTTTCCCATTACATTATATGTCCTTTCTTATCCCCTTTACTCAGTCACTTTCACAAAATGATACAGTTTACTTTTAAAGTCTCCCCAGAATCCTTTCACAAGGAAACCACACTTCATCAACATCTCGCCTGTATATTTCTCTTCGGTTCCCTCAAGTGCATAGACAGCTTCCGTATCAAATCCCTGCAGGAAGATTCTTCTACTATGGGCATTGGGCGTGCTGAGTACATGCACATAAGTTACCAGAACTTCGCTCTTATCTTTTGCAGCTACTGCCCAGCAGTCATACAGATGATTCTCTCTGTAGGAAGCGATTCTGTAGTAGTCACCCTCACGTACCAGTTCATGATATTTGTGGTACATCTTTGTCTGCTCTGGGATCATCTTTCTGTCTTCTTCCGGAATCTTTGTCACATCCAGTTCGTATCCAAAGGTACCTGCCAGTGCCACATGTCCTCTTGTCTCGAAGGGCGTCTCCCTGCCAACTGTATGGTTCGGGCAGTCGCTGACATGAGCGCCCATGGTAGATAACGGATAGATCAGAGAAGTTCCTTCCTGGATCATCAGACGCTCGATGGCATCTGTGTCATCAGAACACCAGATCTGTGGACTATAGTATAACATACCCGGATCGAAACGTGCACCGCCTCCGGAGCAGTTTTCCAGAAGGAGATCAGGAAATTCTGTAACCAGTCTCTCCTGCAGTGCATAAACCCCCAGAACATAACGATGGAAAAGTTCCTGCTGCTCTTCCGCTCCCAGATAAGTGCTTCCCAGGTCACTTAACTGACGGTTCATATCCCATTTCACATAAACAATATTTGCACTCCTTAAGATAGAAGCCACGCTTTCATATACATAATCCAACACTTCCGGCCTGGAAAGATCAAGGACGTACTGCTGCCTACTCTGTGTTGCTTCTCTTCCAGGAATCTGGATTGCCCATTCCGGATGCGCCCTATAAAGATCAGAGTTAGGAGAAATCATCTCCGGCTCAAACCAGATACCAAACTCAAGGCCGATCTTGTTTACTTCATCTACCAGATATTTCAGTCCGCCTGTGATCTTGTCTGTGTTAACTTTCCAGTCACCAAGAGAACAGTTATCGCTGTTTCTCACGCCAAACCAGCCGTCATCCATAACCAGCATCTCAATACCGCAGGACTTCGCTTCTCTTGCGATATCTAACAGTTTATCAGTATTAAAATCAAAGTAGGTGGCTTCCCAGTTGTTGATCAGAATTGGTCTCTTCTTATGAAGATATTTGCTTCTGATCATGTGGCTTCTGTAGAAATCATGATAACTTCTGGTCATTTCTCCCAGGCCTTCATGAGAATAAGTCATAACAACTTCCGGTGCCTGGAATTCCTCTCCAGTTCTCAGAATCCAACCAAATTCCTCTTTATTAATACCCATTACAGCACGCACAGAATCAAACTGGTTTAACTCTGCCTGTCCGATAAAGTTTCCGGAATATACGAAATGCATTCCGTAAACTTTACCCTGCTGCTGAGTTGTTCCCGGTGTCACCAGTGCCAGGAACGGATGCTCCTGATGGCTGGACTCTCCTTTTGTGGAAGATACCATCTGTTTTCCGTAGCGGAGTGGTCCTTGCTGGATATGACGTTCTCTCGCCCAAGAACCATGGAGTGTCAACATCTCGAAATTCTCATTGTCCATGTCCAGACATGCACTGTAGATTTTCTCAATTTTAAGCTTCTGAGCTCCCTTATTAATTAAACGTACACTTCGGGTAATTACATTTTCCTTCTCAAATACAGAATAGCTCAATACCACCTGCAGTCCCAGAACCTCATCCTCACAAAGAATATCCAGTGTCTGTACCTCATCCTCTGTGCCAAAAGATGCCGGAAGTCCTTTGAGAGCTTTTTTACCATTATAAATTTCATGGGAAACATAGTGTATCTCGCATCCCATCTGTCCTGCTTCCTTACGCACATTCAGGCAGCTTTCACGGTAATCTCCGATTCCTCCTGTGGGATATTCCATTGGAAAGCTGTCCAAGAAGGAAGATTTCTCTCTCTTGTTTACAAATGGTGTGTACGGAGGCTCCTCCATACGCAGCATGTAATTCTCTGCAGCTCTATATAACCGATCTCCGTAATAAATATGTCCCAGATATCCTTCCGGAGTTAATCCCATTAAGTAAGTACTTGTTTCCGTATCCAGACGGAAGATTTTCTTGTCTTCATTAAACTGAACAGCCATTTCTGCTCCTTTCTGTCATGCACCCACTGTGCTCATCGCTTCCGCAATACTTTGATTTGCAGGTTCCTGTCTTTGATTTTAGTATACTTAATAATTAATTTTCAGTCAACTTAATGATTTAAGTTCTACAAACTTACCAAAAACAAAGTGGAAAAACTGACAGATAGAACAAAATAAAAACTTCTTTTCGAAAACTCATGATTGATTTTCAAAAAGAAGTTTTGCTCTGATATTTATACTACTTTTTCGGAATCATGGCAACCTTTTTCCACTGATAGGTTCCATTATCGACTGTCATTACTGCCATGGTAATCTCCTGGTCGAAGCGTCTGGGGCCGCAGCTTCCCGGGTTTAGCCATAGACGGTTGTCTATCATTTTTTCAAAGTATTTATGGGTGTGTCCGAAGATGACTACCTGTGTGTCTTTTAAGTCCCAGTCCACATCTTTTTTATTGTGGGTCATGAAAAATTTTACCCCTTCTATGGTGAAGTGTAAGGTTTTCGCCATTCCTTCTGCCCAGTCCTTGTCGTTATTTCCGCGGACTGCATAGATGGAGCCCATCATACGAAGTGTATCCAGGATTTCCGGTTTGTTTACGTCACCTGCGTGGATAATGCAGTCACAGTCTTTTAAGATTTCCAGTATTTCCGGTCTGAGCAGACCATGGGTATCTGAGATAATTCCTATTTTCTTCATATATTATTTCCTCACCGATTATTCTCTTATAGGCAGTTTTCTAATTTCATCATTCCATGTTTAATTTTCATCAAACAGTTGTATTTTTCCATATTCACCATCATAACCCGGAATTCTGTTCACATTTCCGGTTCTTACATTCTCAATTCCTTCTGCAATCCGTTCTCCTGCACAGGATTTAATATCTTCTGACGGTACGTTTCGCAGAATGTCGAATTCTGTTCCCAGTGTCTGAATCATCTGTTCAAAACACCCCTGCACTTTCTTACTTGCAGTGGAATATCCCATACATGCAGAGATTACTTCCGGCAGAGGTACAAGGCTTTCATATTTCTTACCATCTTCTTTCACAAATCCTTCCGCTCTGTCTGCAAGCTGCTCTACTCTGTGATCTACACCCATGGTCAGCTTCTTTCCACAGACAGGACAGATTCCACCAAGACGTTCTGCTTCCACAGGACTTAATGATATACCACACTTTCGGTGGCCATCGAAATGATATTTCCCCTCTTCAGGAAAAAATTCTACTGTTCCTTCCAGTCCTTGGCCAGTCTGAATTGCCTGATAAAGTCCCTCATAGGAACAGTCAATATCCAACAGATTCGCCTCACGTCCCAGCTTAGACGGAGAATGTGCATCTGAATTGGATACAAGTTGATAGCGGTCCAGTTTGGAAATTCTCCAGTTCATAGCCGGGTCAGAGGAAAGTCCGGTTTCCAATGCATGCACATACGGTGTCAGTTCCTCGAAACATTCCTCTACAGAATCAAATCCTGATTTCGCACCTAATACAGAGAAATGGGGTGTCCAGATATGAGCCGGGATCAGAATTCCTTCCGGGCATACATCCAGCATCATTTCCAGGAGATCATGACTGTCCAGACCCAGAATCGGGCGGCCGTCAGAGTGAATATTTCCGATTTTCTCCAGACGCTGTGCCATAGCATCTGCTGCCTCCAGACTTGGAAGCAAAATCACATTGTGTACTTTTCTGGTCTTTCCGTTTTTCTTATAAATAGAACTGATTTCCCCGGAAACAACAAAGCGTGTTCCTTCTCCCGGAAATTTCCGGCTATCTTCTTTTACATATTCATCTCTGAGACGATACAGGCCGTTTCCCTCTGAAACAAGTCTCTCCTTCAGTTCTTCTCTCCATACCGGATGCGTGAAATCACCTGTTCCAATCAGAGAAATTCCTTTCTTTCTCGCCCAGAAATCCAGATTCTCAGGCGTACCTTCTTTACTTGTCGCCATGGAAAATCTGGAATGAATGTGCAGATCAGCTATTGTTTTCATTATTCATTATAACCTCCATCCATTCTCTTTCAGCCATAACTTGTACGTTTCATACTCCGGCATTACTTTTTCGACCTCGTCCCAGAATGCCTTCGAATGATTCATCTCTTTCAGATGGCAGAGTTCATGTATCACTACATAATCCAGCACTTCCGGCGGTGCAAGTATCAGTTTCCAGTTAAAATTCAGATTCTTCTCACTGCTGCAGCTTCCCCATCTCGTTTTTTGCTCTCTGATGGTGATATTGCGGTAAGAAACGCCCATGAGTCTGGCAAAATAAGAAGCCCTTCTGGTAATTGTTTCTTTCGCTTTTCGTATATAGACATTCCGTTTTGCCTCGCTCAGATCTGCACTCAATGGCTTCTCTTCCCTGTATTCTTTTGTCCGTTCCAGACATCCCAGAACCCACTCCTGCTTCTGGTTTACAAATCTTTTGATCCGCGGCAGACCTGTACGGAGCGGTGCACGGACAATCACATTTCCGTCCCTGCGTACCTCCAGAGTCATGGTTTTTCTGGCACTTCTTATGACCTGATATTCAAATTCTCCGCAGGTGAATTTCTCCTGATTATTTTTTGTTTCGAATTCTCTCATCCATATATTTCTCCATCTCTGTTGCCAGAATGTCCATCTTTTCCTGTGTTTCCGGTAATGCATAGGGAACTCTGTCCTTAATCCGTTTCACATAATCATGTTCACGCATAATCTCATAGGTTTCTGGGAAATTGATATCATAATACTGTGCAATATAGGAAATCCAGTAGTCCACTTTCGAAACCCTGTCTGAAGATAATACAGATTCCCTTGCCATACAGGACTCCCACACCTTTGGTGCGATCACTCCTTCACCGACACCCTTCGCATCCACTCCCAGAAGTGTTTCCATGGACTCTTCCAGCTTTACTCTGCAATTATCCAGCTTGTCTGCATCCCGAATTAATTTTGCATGAAGCAGAGTTCTCTCATCCGTAATTCCTTCCAGTTTGAAGTCACTGTGCTTCTCAATCGCAGTGCAGATCAGACTGTCAAACCTGTCATCCTTCACAAATCTGCGGATCATTTTCTCCGGTCCGAACAGAAGCTGTGCTCCATATGCTGCATGCTCCATAGTTCCCGGTTCAAAGCTGTCAAATCTCCTGATCTGTTCAAATCTGCCAATATCATGGAGCAATCCGATTACCTTTGCCAGTTGTACATCTTCCTCTGTTAATCCCATACGGCGGGCAATGTCTTCTGCAGCATCAACCACTCCATAAGTATGTACGATTTTCAGATGAATCTTATCATCCGCTCTGTCATATTCATCCAGATATGCTTCAAAAGCAGCTTTCGCTGCATCAAAATCTCTTGTTAAGTCTAATAATTTATCCATTATTATAATCCCTTCTTTATTCCTATTTAGACTACTTTACACAAAAACAACTAATATATACTTTGCATAAATTATAAGGGCTTTATCCAAAGAATTACATTTTCTCAACCATTATTTTCTGCTTCCATATACCTTTTCTCACAATCATAAGATATACCTGAAACGATATGGAATCACAGTCATAAATGAAAGGTTCTTCTCTGTAGATCAGAGTCTGAACATTCTCTGCTTCCAATTCTTCTTTTCTTCGTTCCGCTTTTTTCATCAATTCATGCAGATACTTATTCTGTTTCCTGCCAAAATCTCTATCCGGATAGACCGAAGCTGCTTCCCTGATTTTTTCTCCCAACAGAGTAACCACCGGTAAATGACTTCTCTTACAAAGCATTCCTGCAATTTTTCTGGCATTTGACATATCCGGATTTATTTCATATCGTCTGAGCATTTTTCCCATTTTTTCATCTCCCGCTTCCGTTGCCAGTTCCTGCATAACTGCCAGTGCTTCCGCCGTTACCTCCCATGGGTTGTCCACCGGAACAATATACTTCTCCGGTACTGCCGGATAAAAAAGATAATTTAACGGTGGGAAATCACGCAGCATTGCCAGCTTTCGTTCCTGTTCAGTGCAATATTCTTCTCCCAGATACTCATATTTATCACGCAATATAGCGATCTGATACTCCATTACCCTGAGATTTTCATATCCCTTCACCCAGAAATGTCCCAGCTCTCCATAATTATACAAATGTGTTTCCAGCAAAATATCTTCAAAAAATACAGTAAACACATTCCGCCCCTGATGAACCACCAGAATATACTCTGCCTCACATAAATCCCTGTCTGCCTTCTCTAAAGAGCCTTCAAATTCCCCTTCATAATCCCTGACATAATTTCCTGTCATCCTGGCATTTTTCAAAACCAGAAAGCTCTCCACCGCATCATTCATCAGGTAGATCAGACGTAGCTCTCCACTCTCTGTCTGTCCGGTAAAACCGTCCGGAATATCCACAAACTCACACAGTTCCTGCTCCAGAAGCAGATTTAATTTTTCAAAATTGTCTTCCATTGTTACTCCCCTGTAGGATCATTTTGTTCTTCAGAAGCTCCTACTTTATTTCCAGGTAACTTTTCCACCTTTTATATTCATAGTAAACACTTTATCACAACGGAGTCTGATGTCTATACAAAAATTTAGCTGATTATTGTATGGCTGTCAATCCCCTGGACTTTTTTTAATTACTGGCAGCAAACAAGGGGCTGTTTTTCAGGACAGCCCCTTGTTCTTCATTTCCATATCCGTTTTAGTTTATTCTTCCATTTCCACTTCCAGTACATAGTCTACCGAATCCGGTAATACAGGGTCCGGTCCCAGGTCTACAAATGCAATGTCAGGGTAATCACTGTGTACCCATGCTGTAGACAGAGGAACTTCATGTCCGTCAGCCAGTGAACGTACTTTCACGATCTTATTCTTGTCAAATCCGATCAATGGCAGAGGACCTAATGTGTTCTCATAAATATGTACATAATATTTATTACCCTTTCTGGTGACACGTCCATAATCCGGTTTCGGGATATCATTTGCAGGAACACATCCATAAATACTGTCATGATTATATTTCATCCAGCGTCCGATCTCAGCCAGGATATCAGAAGATTCCTTCGGGAATTTACCCTTTGCATCAGGACCTACGTTCAGGATCATATTTCCGCCCTTGGAAACACATTCTACCAGCTTTTTGATCAGCATGGAAGCCGGTTTGTAATAATGATCATTTGCACAGTATCCCCAGTTATTGTTCATTGTAAAGCATGCTTCCCATACCATAGGATCGCCGTTTTTATCACAGATACCTTCCGGCGGAATAATCTGTTCAGGGCTTACAAAATCACCATGATATGGCTTCGGATCACATTCATACAGAGAGCCCCTTCCCTCGCCGCTTACTTCCAGACGGTTATCAATGATAACTCCCGGCTGTAATCTGCGGACCATATCGATCAGTCTTGTTGCACCCCATTTCTCACCTCTCATATCATCATAGGAGAAGTCAAACCAGATAATATCGATCTTTCCATAATTTGTACAGATCTCCTCTACCTGATTGTAGAGATATTCTGTGTAACGTGAAAAATCTCTGTTCTCATTACTGCATTCAGGATGATTTCTCATAGGATGGATCCTGTCTCCGTACTGTGGATAGTCCGGATGATGCCAGTCAAGTAATGTGAAATAGATTCCCACTTTCAGTCCTTCTTCTCTGAGTGCTTCCACATATTCACTGATCAGATCTCTTCCTGCAGGTGTATTTGTTGCCTTATAATCTGTATATTTACTGTCAAATAAGCAGAATCCATCGTGATGCTTTGCTGTCAGGACCACATATTTCATTCCTGCTTCTTTTGCTTCTTTTGCCCACTGCTTCGGGTTATAATCCCTTGCATCAAACTCTTTCATAAAAGGAAGATATTCTTCCTCCGGAATTTCCTCTGTACTGCGTACCCACTCTCCTCTTGCAGGGATAGAATATAATCCCCAGTGGATAAACATTCCAAAACGTGCTTCCTGATACCATTTCATACGTGCTTCATATTCTTCTCTGTTAAACTGATACATAATCTATATCTCCTGTATTCATATGATTATTTAACCTTCTGCTCCGGATCTGTATCTGCCGGACAGCCTTGCTGCTCACCCGATTTTTGTCATCACATCAGTCTGAGCAGCATATCTCCGGTTCCCACATTATAACCGCTGGTCGCATAGATTCCATTGAGACTTCCATTGGTCACAATGATCAACGGAAGTTTATCCGGATCTACATACATACGTCTTCCAAGGGTATTGATGATCTCTGAAAAATCATCATAATAAATCTGAACGTTCTTCAGTTTTTTCAGGGCCTTTGACAGTGTAGGAGTTTCCAGAGCATCCTTGCTTCTCACTACAAAAATAATCTTCTCTGCATATCCTGCAAAAGCTTCTTCCTGCTCCATCATTTCATTCAGGATATGTTCTGTAGGTTCTTTCTCTTCTTCCAGGAATGCAAGGATATGCTTTCCATCGGCAGTAAGCTCTGAAGCTTTTACTGTACTTCCATCTTCTCTTCTCAGAGTAAATTCCGGCATGGAAATATTCTCCAACATATCTTCCAGATCTGCCTCTCTTAAAACCAGATCTATCTCTTTTGTCTCTCCAGGCTGGATCTCAAAATGATATTCATTTGCAAACATATTTCCATTTGGAAGTCTGTTTGAAGTAAGGATTCTGTACTTTCCGGATTCCAGTGGCAGATTCATATGCTGGTTTTCAAATGCCTCTGTACCCAGTTTCAGAGACACATATCTGCCATTTTCCAGTTTTGCAATACTCCAATTCTGGAAATATTTCCATTGTGTATCTTCTCCCGATTTCAGGATCAGAGTACTGTTCTTCTCTGTCTTTGCAAGTACGGGAACAAACTTTTCGTTTTCCATATATTCCATGGAACGGTCATGAGGGTTCAGACGTGCCGGAACTCCCAACGTTCTTGCCATTGCAACAAAAAGGATTTTCTTTGACAGGAAGCTTCCTGTACAGGTATTAAGACATCCTGCAGGTGTTGTGATCACACTTGAACGTTCTTTCTCAGGTCTGGAAACAACAGCTTTCTCCACCAGCTTCCAGATTTGGGATGGATCATTTCTCAGCTCCTGCTTCTCATCTCTGGAAAATTTGTTCTTTATCTCTCTTCTGTATTTCTGAAGGACCTCATCATCCACTCTTGGATTCAACACATAAGATACAAATGTATCCCTGTTCATCATACCATGATACGAAATCGCAAGATCCAAGTGCTCTTCAAGAACATCACTGAGACAGTCTGTTCTGTCTTTCTCTGTCAGAACGTTAAGAAGATCCTCTCTGTACGAAGCAGCAACAGCTTTCTCTATTCTGTTTACCTCTTTCTGAAGGAAACGCTCACACTCCGGATTTCTCCAGTTTCTTACCTTCTGCTCTCTGTGTGCATTGGCAGCTGCCAGACGTTTATTTCCTCTTTCCTTCTGTTCAGAATCAGGCATATCTGTATTTACCGGTGCATCATGAGGAGCAAACATATCTGCTGCTGTCCACTTCTCATATCCTGCATTTTCTCCTGCAGTCTGATGCCTCAGACAGATTTCACAGCTGTCCTCTGTCTCTGTGTTCATTGCTTTCTCAGCATGAAGCCATTCTTCGTTACAGCATGCTCTTACAGAAATATGCAGACTTCCAAGACCTGTTGTCAGTACAGCCCTGCCATTCTCGTCTGTTTCTTTCTCTGCAATCGGTGCATACTCAGAATAATTGAGTACCTCAAAGGAAACCTCAGCTCCCTCCACTGGAAGTCCCTGATCATCTTTTACAGATACAGTAATCTCCTTTGTAACTGCATATCTTTTCAGTTCATTCAGCATGGTTACCATGCCATCTCTGCCTATTACTTCACCTTCCGGGATCTTTGTATCAAATATACGGGAATGGATCATCATTGCCCTTGAGGATGCGTTAGTAAACCAGCCTTTATTCAGGATTTCTTCCGGTTCACAGGCTCCCAGGAAATACCATTTACCGTCACACCAGATTTCCACCCACGCATGATTATCATCACAGTGAGACCATTTCGGTGCATATACCTGACGTGCAGGCACACCTACACTTCGCAGTGCATTAACTGTAAAAACAGACTCTTCCCCACATCTTCCATTGCCTCTGCGATATACAGAGAGTGCAGATAAAGTACGGTCATCCGTACAATGATAGGTTGCCTCCTCTGCACACCAGTAGTTCACTTCCAGAGCTGCTTCTCTGAAATTCATTCCCTGTATTCTTGTTCCGATCTCTGTTCGGAAAAAGGTTCTGCAGGGTGCGATCTCTTCTTCATTTACTCTGTGAAACAGTACATAATTCAGAAAAATATCCTCAGGCATATCTGCTATCTGTGGATTCTCTTTCCACAGCTGTACACCGTTTTCAGCATAATCCAGAAATACTTCAAACGGATAGTTTCCAATATCACTGTACGGCATAAATGCATATAAATACTTGCATGCAAGCGCCACCTCTTCTGTACATTTCTGTATTTTTTCATCTATAGACGCAAAAAACCGGGGCAGACTCTTTGTCTGCTCCAGGTAATTCTTTTCAATTCGCTCCCTGTTCTCCTTCAAAAAAATCTTCGGTTCTGCCATCATAATTCCTCCAGAACTTTCTTTGCAGCACGGATACTGTCAACGTCCGTACGCCATATCTCATATTCACTGATCATTGGAAGTCCCATATTAACTCCCTCTTTCCGAAACTGCATCTCACTGTCGATCACATGCTTTCCTGTCATATGGTAAGCCCTTATCCCCGTAAGCGGATAGAGTTGTCGGATCACCTCTGCACCAACACCACTTCCTGCCTGGATCGTAATACGTCCTCTGCTCTTCTCCTGCAGTTCTTTCAGAAGATCTGCTCCCTGCAGACATACATTGCGCTGTCCTGAAGTAAGGATCGTATCAATTCCCAGTGAAATTGCCTGTTCCATAGTTTCCAGCGGATCAACGCACACATCAAAAGCTCTGTGGAGTGTTACTGACATATCCCCTGCAGCCTCCATAAGCTCCTTCATCTGTTCCATGTTTAATGTGCCATCCGGTTTCAGCACCCCAAATACTACACCTTCAGCACCCATTTTTCTGAAATCTTCTACTGCACTCTTTATTATGGAAAACTCCGCATCTGTATAACAGAAATCTCCAAAACGCGGACGGATCAGGGCATGGATCCTGATATCCGAACGCTTTCTTACCTCTTCAAAAAGCCACGGTCCCGGAGTGGTTCCGCCTATTATCAGATTACTGCAAAGCTCCAGTCTGTCTGCACCTCCTGAAGCCGCTGCCATGGCAGATTCCACGGAATCCACACAGGCTTCCAATATGTATTCTTTCACGTACTTTCCTCCATCTTCTTCATCAGGATCAATTAAATAAAATTATCCTGTTTATCAAATTCACTTAAAACAATTTCACCCCAGCTCTTTCCAGTGTACTCACGATCGTGTCATCCGGAAATTCATCTGTAACGATTCCGCTGATATCATCAAAATACGCAAACTTATAAGAATCATTAAAATAAAACTTTTCTCTCTCCATAACGACATATTTATGTCTGCTGCTGTGCATAGCCGCCTTCTTTGTCAATCCGTCCTCTACCCCCAATGTAGTAATTGCACAATCGGTCATGTCCACACCGCAGCTTCCTATAAATGCACGGTCAAAACTATATTGCTTCATCACTTCTATGGCCGCAGCCCCCATAAAACCATTCACTGTCCGGTACATTGTCCCCCCGGTACCAATAGCAGTGATCGATGGATTTGTAGCAAGGATCTGCAGAATATCGATCATATTGCTGACAACTACCACTCTCATATTTGACGCAGCAAGAAGCTTTGCCAATTCTATATTTGTGGTAGAAATATCCAGGAAAATCGTCTCATTATTCTTGATCAGCTTAAATGCTTTCGCCGCAATTGCTTTCTTTTTGTCAAGGTTATAATGGCGTCTGTCTACTACATCTCTTTCCAGCGGATAATCCTGTGAAAGAATCGCTCCACCGTAGGTTCTCTTTAACTTTCCGGCGTTTTCGAGAATTTTGAGGTCTTTACGGATACAGTCCTCTGTAACCTGAAACTTCTCACTTAATTCCTTAACCTTGACCTTTCCGTTTTCACGAAGACATTTCTCTATTGCGCTTTGTCTTTCCTCAGTAAACATAGCCCCTTCTTTCCTCATCTCTTTATGATGATCCTTTATATTTTGTCCTGACCAGATATCTGTAAATCACATCTCTGATTCAATACTACTGTTTATTCCGTAAGTTCAGGATAATGACATTTTACAATATGTCCGGGTGCAATTTCAACAGGTGTGGGCACTTGTGTCTTACATTTTTCTGTACAATGCGGGCATCGTGTATGGAACAGACATCCACTTGGCGGATTGCTTGGACTTGGAAGATCACCTTTTAATGTGATACGTTCCTTTGTCAGATCCGGATCCGGGATCGGCACTGCAGAGAGGAGTGCTCTGGTATATGGATGTCTTGGATTTGCATAAAGCTCTTTCTTTGGTGCTGTCTCTACGATCGTACCAAGGTACATAACACCAATTCTGTCTGAGATCATCTCAACAACACTCAGGTCATGAGAAATGAACAGGTAGGTAAGATTAAAATCTTTCTGCAGCTGCTGCAGAAGGTTCAGTACCTGTGCCTGAATGGAAACATCAAGTGCTGATACAGGCTCATCTGCAATGATCAGCTTTGGCTGTACAGTCAGTGCTCTGGCGATTCCGATACGCTGACGCTGGCCGCCTGAGAATTCATGAGGATAACGTTCTCCGTGAGATGGGCTTAAACCTACGGTTCCCAGAAGTTCATGAACCTTCTTAAGTCTCTCACCTGCACTCATATTTGTATGGATCAGAAGCGGCTCACCGATAAGATCCTGAACCTTCATTCTTGGATTCAGGGAACCATATGGATCCTGGAATACCATCTGGATGTCAGAACGTAAAGAACGCATTTCCTTCTCAGTAAGTTTGGAAATCTCTTTTCCCTCAAACCAGATCTCGCCGGAATCCGGTATGATCAGATGATCGATCAGTTTACCTGTGGTAGACTTTCCACAACCAGACTCTCCTACCAGAGAGAAGGTTTCGCCCGGATAAATATCAAAAGATACATCATTTACAGCATGGACAAGTTTCTTCTTGCTGAACATTCCTCCGTTCGCCTGGAATGTTTTTTTCATATTTTTTACTGATAATAAGGGCTCGCTCACTGGTTATGCCTCCTTTCCACTCTTGTTCAGCAGATGACATCTGCATTTTCTTGTGCCTGCCTCATTGATGCTTACAAGCTCCGGCTCCTGCAGATGGCAGATATCCGTCGCATATTTACATCTCGGTGCAAATTTACATCCCTTGGGCATCACAGACAGATCCGGTACACTTCCCGGGATAGACGGCAGGGATTCCACACCGCTTCCAAGCTTTGGCACAGAACCGATCAGACCCTGTGTATATGGATGCTTAGGATCTGCAAACAGGTCATGTACAGGTGCCTCTTCCACAATACGTCCCGCATACATAACAACAACTCTGGAACACATTTCTGCCACAACACCAAGGTCGTGTGTGATCATCAGGATACCTGTATTTTTCTTGGCTCTGATCTCCTCCATCAGCTCCAGGATCTGTGCCTGAATCGTAACGTCAAGAGCTGTTGTAGGCTCATCTGCGATCAGAAGCTCCGGCTCACAGGACATTGCCATAGCGATCATAACACGCTGGCACATACCGCCTGAAAGCTGATGCGGGTAACTCTTCAGTGTCATATCCGGCTCAGGGATACCTACAGATTTCAGTACCTCAAATGCTCTGTTGTGTGCTTCTTCTTTTGAGAAATTATTGTGAAGAAGGATTGCTTCTGTCAGCTGTTTCTCAATTCTCATACATGGATTCAGAGAGTTCATAGGCTCCTGGAAGATCATGGCAACTTCACGTCCTCTGATCTTTCTCATACCTTTTTTATCTTCCTTGAGAAGATCCTTCCCATTGAGCAGGATCTCTCCGTTGGAAATCTTACTGTTTCGTGCCAGAAGTCCCATAACTGAAAGGGATGTTACAGATTTACCGCATCCTGACTCTCCTACCAGACCAAGGATCTCACCTGGCTGGATAGAAAAACTTACGTTATTGACTGCTGTCACCCATGTCTTATCTCTTTTAAACTCCGTGCGGAGATTCTTTACTTCTAATAATTTTTCTGCCATGGCTTCTTCCTCCTAGTTCATCTTTGGATCCAGGGTATCTCTGAGACCGTCGCCCAGCAGGTTAAATGCCAGAACTGTAAGGAAGATCAGAATACCAGGGAACAGTACCATATGAGGAGCTGTGTTCAGATAGTTACGTCCTGTGGAAAGCATGGAACCCCAGTCAGGCTCTGTAACATTCGCACCAAATCCCAGGAAACTTAAGGATGAAGCTGCAAGAATCGCAGTACCTACACGCATTGTAAAGTTAACGATCATGGACTGGATAGTTCCGGGGAAAATGTGTACAAACAGAATTCTCATATTTGAACATCCCAGAGAACGGGCTACTTCCACATAAGGAGCCTGTTTTACGGAAATCGTAGCACTTCGTATGATTCGCGCAAATGACGGCACTGTAAATACCGCAACAGCGATCATAACGTTCACCATACCCTGTCCGATGATAGCAACAACTGCGATTGCAAGAAGGATATCAGGGAAAGCAAAAAGTACATCACAGCATCTCATGATCAGAGAATCTATAATTCCTCCATAGAAGCCTGCGATCAGTCCAAGGACAACACCAAGGGCTGTACCGATAATGGTAGCTGTCAGCGCACATGTCAGGGAAAGTCTGGTACCGACCATCAGACGTGAAAATACGTCCTGTCCGTATTCATTGGTTCCCCAGATATGAGCTGCGCTGGGTCCCTGCATCATAGCTGTGTAATCAGGTGCCTGAGGATCATACGGAACTACATACGGTCCTATGATCGCCATCAAAATAATAAAAACAATAAATGCCAGAGAAATCACTGCTGTTTTTCTCTTCATGAATTTCTTTACAAATTCTTTGAACTTGCTCTGTGCCTTAGGGAGTTCTTCGGCAGCAGCAAGGTTAATAGTTGATGTTGTATTCTTATCTGCCATCTTCTCTCCTCCTCTATTCATAACGTACTCTTGGGTTAATTACGCCATAAAGAACATCTACGACCAGGTTGATCAGGATATATTCTGTAGCAAAGAACAGAAGCAGTGCCTGAACTACCTTGTAATCTCTAAGCTGGATGGAGTCAACAAGAAGACGTCCAAGACCAGGGATAGAGAATACAGTCTCAGCCATAACAGATCCGGAAAGAAGACCACCGATCTGAAGTCCAGCTACTGTTACGATCTCGATCAGAGAGTTCTTAAATGCATGACGCATAACTACCAGTGATTCAGAGAGACCTTTTGCACGTGCTGTACGCACATAATCCTCACGCATTGTCTCAAGCATGGAGGATCTGGAGAATCTGGCAAGTACAGCCATGATTCCTGCTCCCATTGTGAGTGATGGAAGAATATAGCTCTTCCAGGTCTCCAGTCCGCTAGTTGGAAGCCATCCCAGGCCTACTGAAAAAAGCTGGATCAATTCCAGACCTAACCAGAAACTTGGAACAGATATACCTGCAATTGCTATTACCATACCTACATAATCAAGGATCCTGCCATGAAAAACAGCTGCGATGATACCGATAGCAATACCGATGATTGCTGCCCAGATCATGGATGAAAAAGTCAGCATAATAGTTGGTTTCAGTCTTGGTGCGATTGTTTCTGCTACTGTTTTACCGTTTTTAATAGAATTTCCAAGATCTCCTGTAAAAAGACCTTTCATATACTGACCATACTGTACAAGTAACGGCTCATCAAGTCCCAGCTGTTCACGTACAACTGCTACGTCTTCCTTTGTTGCATCCTGGCCGGCTATCAGTCGTGCCGGATCACCAGGGATCATATGGATAAACATAAATACTACAAATGAGATAACCAGAAGCAGCGGGATCGTGCTTACCAAACGTTTACCTAAATAACGTCCCATAGTTTTCCTCCTTATCATTTATATTGATTCTTTTCCTGTATTTCAGTTTTTTATTACCGGAAATCCGGTTATTTTTACTTAAGAATGTGTTTGAAAAAGGTTTTAGAATCAGAGAACTGCCATAGTAAAGCTTATGGCAGTTCTCCTGATTGAACATCTTTGTTATTACTGTGCTAAAGTTGCATTTGCGAAGTTGAATGCTCCGTCCGGAGATACATATACACCAGACAGGTAAGATTTTGTAGAGTAGATAATCTGGTCGTTACCGAGGAACAGCCATGGGCAAGCTTCCCATGCGATTTTCTGAGCATCGCCATAATATTTAGCCTGTTCTTCTTCATTTGCAGTTGCAAGACCTTCATCCAGATCTTTGTCAAAGTCAGCATCGTTGAAGTATGCTGTATTTGCACTGGTTGGAGGACACATGGAGCTGTAGAGCAGAGAACGTAAGGAACCATCCATTGTGAAGTCAGATGCGGACCAGTTTACATACCACATATTGATCTCAGCTTCATCTTTGTCAACATAGATCTTATCACCTACTGTTGCAGGCTCCATCGGCTGAACCTCTACTTCAATACCGATCTGAGCAAGCTGCTGGGAAATAAATGTCATACCTTTGATTTCCTGAGTTGTGTTATCACCCCAGAGTGTAAGCTTGAAGCCATCTTCGTATCCTGCTTCTTTCATAAGCTCTTTTGCTTTTTCCACATCATATGTGTAAGCTTCCTGCTCTTCGTATCCACCGATGATAGACGGAACTACAGATGTAGCAGGTTTTCCGTATCCTGAATACATTAACTGGATATATGCATCTTTATCAATTGCATAGTTCATAGCCTGACGTACTTTTACATCAGAAAGCTGTTCCAGATCCATATTCAGAGTTACATATCTCATGATGTTTGAATCTGCTGTAAGAATGTTAACGTCATCTGTTCCTTTGATTGCTTCAATCTGATCAGATGGTGTAGGATAAATGAAGTCTGCCTCACCTGTCTGAAGCATAGCTGTACGTGCACCTGCTTCCGGAACTTCTCTGATTGTTACTGTATCAACGCCTGGTTTCTCTCCCCAGTACTCTTCGTTGCGTGCAAAGCTTGTGTGATCTCCTTCTTCCCATTCTGTACATACATATGGGCCTGTTCCGCATGGATGATTCATGATATCATTGCCATACTCTTCAAGAGCTGCCGGGCTGATCATACAGAACTGTGTCAGACGGTTGATAAATGGAGCCCATGCTTTTGCCAGTTTGATAACTACTGTGTAATCATCCGGTGTTTCAATACTCTCTACACGAGAAGTTTCAGAACCGTCTGCATTAGCAATGATAAAGGTTCTTCTCTGACGAAGGTTATTGTCCTTGTCAACTACACGGTCATAGTTTGCTTTGAATGCTGCTGCATTAAAGTCTGTTCCGTCCTGGAACTTAACACCCTGACGAAGCTTAAAAGTATAGGTAAGGGAATCATCGGAAATTTCCCAGGATTCAGCCAGTTTTCCTACCAGCTCCTGATTGTCATCGAAAGAAACTAATGTTTCATATACACCACGTGTAGCAGAAATTGCATTTGTGTCCGGAATGTTTGCCGGGTCCATGGAACTTACGCTTCCTTCAATAGCGATCACCAGATCATTGTCAGATGATTTGGAATCTTCATTTGTGGCTTTAACGATATAGCCATTCTCATCTGCTGCGAAAGCTGTTGCTGACATGGAAACTGCCATTGCGCCTGCAAGTGCTGCTGCCAAAACTTTTTTGTACATTTTCATAGTTTTTTCTCCTTTTCTCTCTGTACATTGTTGATTAGTTACAATCGTGCAGTTAATTTTAGGTACAAAAAAAGTGTTTCTATATTTTTGTCTTAACTTGAGTTCAAGTATAGCAGTATGCCATCGTATTGTCAATTATTTTATCGTATTTTATATCACTTTGTTGGTATTGTACCAATAAATATGGATATTTTTGGCATAAATCACCATAAATCAATCCGTAATCATTCTTGTTTATTATTATTTTGTCGATTTTATCTTCTTATTACAATTCACCGTCACTTCACCGAAAACACTTATGCAAAGTATTTTTCCAACTGACTGATAAAATTCTCAGGCACTTTTCGTTCAAAGGGGAAGTTTTCCCTGTTTCCCAACTCCTCTGCAATATATCCCAGAAGGATCGCACTTCTCTCCAATGACCAGTCTGACAGTAACGCAATGGTATCATGACGGGTATGCATACCAAAACCATCCCTGTTTAAAGTCATAGCCGGAATTCCCTTCCTCGCAAAGGTGTTGGAATCGCTTCCCCATATCTGATTCTTCACTGACATTCCAATCCCGATTTCCTGTGCCATATGAGTAATCAGCTCACAGACAGAAATATCTGCTGTTACTCCCACAACAGTTCCTCCTACGAGCTGTCCGGCCAGATCCACATTCATATTAAAGCGATGAGCTGCCAGTTCCTTCTCATGAACCCTGATATAATTCTGGCTTCCCAGAAGGCCCTTTTCCTCTGCCCCAAACCATACAAACTCAATCGTTCTGCGCGGTCTGTATGACTTAAAATATCTACAGAGTTCCATAATAATAGCTCCGCCTGCCATATTGTCATAAGCTCCCGGTCCCTCAGGCACAGAATCATAATGTGCAGTAAGAGTCAGGATTTCTTCCCCTTTATCAGTTCCTTCTATGCGCGCTACCACATTACGAGAAGTACGTGTGATGATTTCCTGCCGGACAGTCAGACATACCTGGGATGCACCTTTAGTAACCAGTTCTACTGCATCCTTATAGTGAATGCTGATTCCCGGCATTCTTTTACTGTATTTTTCGGCTTCTTTCTCTATGTCTTCAAGAACCTGCTGATCTTTTTCTCCTTGCAGATTTCTGGGCAGACTGTAGGCACGTGGAGTCAGATCAACTCCTTCATCCAGCGGTGTTCCCGCTATACTGATAAATCCAACTGCTCCGGCTTGCTGCAGCTTCTGATACATTTCTACTCTCACCACTTCATTGACCATTACAATTTTTCCCTTTGCATAGGAAAGATTGATATCATCTCCATTTTCCGCATACAAGAAAGCCGCCTCTGTCCCCTCTTCTGTGGTATTTCCGCATCTACCATATCCGGTCACTGTATATTCCTTTCTGTATGGCTTTGTAACGGTCAGTGTTGCCTTTTTTATCTGAAAAGCAGAAAAGGCAAATTCCTCCAGATGACTCTCCACCCCAAAACTTCCCAACTCTGCTCTGATCCGCTCTGCTGCTTTTGCCTCGCCTTCTGTTCCTGCCTCCCTGATATAATCAAAATCTGCCAGAAACTCCATCTGACGTTTTCCGCTGATTTCCTTTGTATTCATAATACTATACCCTCTCTGATCTCATACTTATTTTTTAACCGGTGTTATCTTTTACATTATAATCATATATAACGATGTTCTGCAATCCCAAAAAGCAAACAATCCCCGGAAACCATTTCCGGCCTCCGGGGATTGTTCACACATCATCATCGTCCAATATAAATATTTTTTGTATCTTTTTTCTCAATTACTTCGTAAACGCTGCTTATATATTGTTTTTATAAAACGATCTTTCTCATAATATTTTCTTTTCTTCTTCCATGGAAACCAGATGATTTCAATATATATGCAGCGTTAAAAGTTTTTCAGGATTTTTATTTTCTCCTTCGTTTCCATATACCGATTATATCACGAACCTTCCATCTATAACCTTTATCGACATAAATAGACATAGTTTGCTACATATTTAGCACCTTTTATTGTTACTGTTTCCAAAAACACAAGGAACAGTGACTATTGCACAATTCGACATTTAGCAGTATGATAATTCCATGTATTTCACCAAATATTTCCATATACAAAAGGAGTCCCAACCATGAATCTTGCTATCTGTGAAGACAATCCACAGCATTACAAAATCATCTGCTCCATTCTCAGGGATTTACCGGAAAACACTTTTATCAGTCTGTAAAAGATTCCCTTGCTTTTATGAAACTTGTACATCACAAAGAGGTAGAATCATGAGCGAAACTGTCATTAATCTTTTCCTGGATATTCTTGCAGCCGTTTATACCAATTTTGCAATCCTTTATTTTTCCAGACGGCTCCTTCCTGTGAGGAATAAAATCTCACTGTTTTTCCTGCTGTTCCTTTTCACTTTACCCATGAGCCTGTGCTTCTTGATGAAGAGAAGCGCCCTCAGCGGAGAATTTACACTCCTGATTCAAATTCTTATCCTGGGTTGTGTTTTTATTGGATTCCATGCCTCTTTTCTGCAAAAACTGGCTGTTTATTTTATTTTCGTACTATTAGAAACCTGTGCAGAGATCGTTGCTTCCAGCGTTTTTCTTCAGATCCATAATCTGCTGTTCCCCACTGTCATATATACTCCCTCCACTCTGAGATCCCAGTGCTCCCCTGTAGAATTCCTGATCATCCAATTCTTCAATATGGCTCTTGGATTATTCCTGATGAAAAAAGTGGCCCATATTTTGCAGCAGTGTTTCAGCTACCTCAAAGCCGTCACTTTCTTTGAACTACTTTCTCCTGTCATCCTTCCGGCACTGGCCAATAACCTGCTGGCACTTCCATGCTCCCTTTTTCTTAAAATCTTTTTCTGCATTTTGTATTGGATATTATGTATACTGGGATCTTTTCTGTTTTATGGGGCAATCTGCACCTTGCGCCTTCAACATGAAAAGCATATCTGCCATCAGCAGGAGGCTCTTCTTCTGAAGGAGCAGTTAAATACATCTAAAACCCTAAGTGCAGAATATGCCAGCCTGCGTAAATGGAATCACGATATAGAGAATCACCTGTTTTCTCTGTCATATCTGATAAATACCCAAAATTACATCGAAGCAGACAAATATCTGGGATCTGTGCTTTACCAGAAAGCAGCTCCCAGTCATACTTTTGAAAAAACAGATTCACCATCCGCAGACTTTACAGCAAATCCTTCCCAAAATCAGTTCCGGTCAACCCCTCTGCTTTTCATCAGCACTTTTCTGTTTCAGCTTACTTATTTCCTGGCCACACTTTACCCCCAGGAAACCAGCCTGGAATTTTTTATCCTGGGAGTTCTTCTGGTTTTTATCTGCATCATTTTCTACCAAACACTAAATGACCAGTTAAAAAAAATCCAGCTAGCTTCTCAGTTCTCCATGCTCCAAAAACAGCATCAGATGGAGCAGGAGCAGATGGAGCATCTTCATTTCCGCACAGAAGAAACTTATACACTGCAGACAAAAACGAAGTCTGCCCTAACACATATCCAGAACTTATTAAGCAATCACAAATATTCGGAAGCAGCCGCTGCCCTTGATCGTTTCAGCCATGCTTTTCAGAAGGAACGTTTTCATCCTTATTGTCAGGATAACCTGATACAGGCAATTCTGGAGGGAAAGAAACTTCGGGCAGAACAGTATCATATTCAGGTTTCTTATGAAATATTTCTGCCTGATAAACTTTCCATAGAGATCACAGATCTGTGCAGTGTATTTTTTAACCTGATGGACAATGCCATAGAAGCCTGTCTCCAGTCCGACAGCCAGAAACCTTTTATCCGTCTATCCACAGAATTTTCCGGAGAATGTCTGTCCATCTATCTTCATAATACCAAGAATCCGGAACTGATTTTTAACCATCAGACTACCAAAAAGGAATCTTACAATCCCTTACCCTCCCATGGATTTGGACTGTCTATCATAGAGGATATCTGCCGGAAATATGACGGAGCTTACCAGTGGCTTGACCGCACAGACCACTTTGACTCCATTGTACTGCTGAAACTTTTATGAGTGCTCAGGCATTTCCTGTCCATTTTTGTATTTGACATCCCAGTTTGATTCTCTCATAATAGAAATAACAAACCTGTCAACAAATATATCTTATTGAGAAATGGAGATTTTTTCCATGATGATCACTCCTCAAATTGAAGTCGATGATACCCTGAAAGAGTTAAGCTCTCACGGCTCCTTCGAACTTCCCATAGAAACCTATACAGACAACTGCCAGATCTTCCATTCTCTCTACAACCACTGGCATGACGAGATGGAACTGATCTATATTGAATCCGGCAGCGGACTGGTCCGTCTGAATAAAGAGATCCTCCGTGTCAAGGCCGGTGACCTGATCATTGTAAACCGTGGAGTTCTCCATGGCATAAAAACAGATCTGAAGAATATCCTTTATTTCAGGAGTATTGTTTTTGACCTGAATTTCCTGTCCGGTCCAGCAGGAGATTTATGTCAGGAACGTGTCATTTCCCTGCTGATGGAAAATCAGGCGGAATTTACCCATATTATTTCCAGATCTGATGACAATTACGGGAATATCTGCCTGCTTTTTGACAAGATCCATACCTGCCATAAAGAAAAAAAGCCATATTATTTCGTAAAATTAAAGGCTCTGTTCTTCAGCTTTTTCTACGAAATGCTCATGGGAAATTACATCACTCCCGCAGATAAGGAAGAGAACAAGAGTCTTGCTTCTATTAAGAAAATCCTGGACTACATCAACCTCAATTATTCACAGTCACTGACCGCTGCAGAGCTTACTGCACTCTCCAATTACAGTGAATACTACTTTATGAAACTGTTTAAGCAATATACCGGCAAGACCCTGATTGCCTACATTAACGACCTACGCATTGAGAAATCAAAACCTCTGCTTCTGCACTCTGATTCCTCTGTCACAGAGATTGCACTGGAAGTAGGCTTCAATAACACCAGCTACTTCATTAAGAAGTTCCAACAGGCAACCGGAATGTCCCCTCATAAGTTTCGCAGAAACCTGTCATAAAATCGCAATTTTGTTGTATTTTTTCAGATTGACTGCTGATATAGTTATAGATGTCAGCAGGAAAGCTTCTCCTGCCGGCAAAACCATACACAATTCAAAATATCAGAAATCTATAACAACTCATACAAAACACATATTCATTTTCAGAAAGGGAGATTACGATGGAAAATTTAGAAAAACTCATCTATGACCTGTATAAGAAAAACGCACGCCAGTGCACAAATGAAGAAATTTACAATGCATTATTAATTTATACCAAAAATCAGCTCTTCGAAAAAGGCTATCAGGACGGAAAGAAGAAAATTTATTATATTTCCGCAGAGTTCCTGATCGGTAAATTATTATCCAATAACCTGATCAACCTGGGAATCTATGATGATGTTGCTGCATTCTTAAAAGAGAATGGAAAAGCTATCGCTGACATCGAAGAAGTGGAACCGGAACCATCTCTTGGAAACGGTGGTCTTGGACGTCTGGCAGCATGCTTCCTGGATTCCATCGCAACTCTCGGTCTTCCGGGCGAAGGTATTGGTCTGAATTATCATCTGGGTCTTTTCAAACAGCTCTTTGAAAACAGACTTCAGAAGGAAACTCCGAACCCATGGATTGAAGAACACAGCTGGCTTACACCTGCAGGTGTTTCCTATACTGTACCGTTCCGAGGATTTTCACTGAAATCTTCCCTGTACGATATCGATGTTGCAGGCTACAATAACAAATCCATCCATCTGCACTTATTTGACATTGATCTGGCAGATGAATCCATGGTTCACGATGGAATTTCCTTTAACAAAAAGGACATCCTTCACAACCTGACACTGTTCCTGTATCCGGATGACAGTGATGATGACGGACGTAAGCTCCGTATCTTCCAGCAGTATTTCATGGTATCCAATGCCGCTCAGTTCATCCTGGACGAAGCAACAAAGAAAGGCTGCAACCTTCATGACCTTGCAGACTACGCAGTGATCCAGATCAACGATACTCACCCAAGTATGGTCATTCCGGAACTGATCCGTCTCCTGACAGAGCGCGGAATCGACTTCGACGAAGCTGCTGAGATTGTATCCAAAGTATGTGCTTACACAAACCATACCATCCTCGCAGAAGCTCTGGAAAAATGGCCGATGGACTACCTTCTTGATGTAGTTCCTCACCTTGTACCGATTATCGAAAAGCTGGATGAGAAAATCAAAGCAAAATATCCACAGGAAAATGTAGCCATCATTGACAAAAATAATCTGGTTCACATGGCACATATGGATATCCACTATGGATTCTCCATCAACGGTGTTGCTGCCCTGCATACAGAAATCCTGAAAACAAGCGAGCTGAAAGCTTTCTATGATATTTATCCGGAGAAATTCAATAACAAGACTAACGGTATCACATTCCGCCGCTGGTTAATGCACTGCAATCATCCGCTGACAGACTATATTACCTCTCTGATCGGTGATGAGTTTAAAACAAATGCAACTGCACTGGAAAATCTCCTGAAATATAAGGATGATGACGCAGTTCTGAACAAGCTTCTTGAGATCAAAACAGAAGCTAAGAAAACCTGTAAAGAATTTATCCTGTCCAACACAGGTGTTGAAATTGATGAGAACAGCATCTATGATATCCAGATCAAACGTCTCCATGAGTACAAACGCCAGCAGTTAAACGCTCTGTACATCATCAGCAAATATCTGGAAATCAAGGGTGGAAAGAAACCATCTCAGCCTGTAACCTTTATCTTCGGTGCAAAAGCAGCTCCTGCTTATGTAATCGCAAAGGATATCATTCATCTTCTGCTTACACTTCAGGATCTTATCAAAGATGATCCAGAAGTTGCACCATACATGAAGCTTGTTATGGTTCAGAACTACAATGTATCTGCAGCTGAGAAATTATTCCCTGCATGCGATATTTCTGAGCAGATCTCCCTGGCTTCCAAAGAAGCAAGCGGTACAGGTAACATGAAGTTCATGCTGAACGGTGCTGTTACTCTGGGAACTATGGACGGCGCTAATGTTGAGATCAGTGAACTGGTCGGTGAAGATAATATCTATATCTTCGGTGAATCCAGTGAGAAAGTTATCGAGCATTACGAGAAAGCAGACTACTGCTCCAGAGATATCTATGAAAATGACAAACGCATCAAAGAATGTGTTGACTTCATTGTAAGTGAAAAGATGCTGGCACTTGGCCACAAGGAAAATCTGGAAAGACTGCACCACGAACTGGTAAGCAAAGACTGGTTCATGACACTGCTTGACTTCAACGATTATGTTGAGAAAAAAGATCAAGCACTGGCTGATTATGTCGACAGAAAAGCATGGGCTAAGAAGATGCTGGTTAACATTGCAAAAGCCGGATTCTTCTCTTCTGACAGAACTATCGAACAGTACAACAACGATATCTGGCACCTGACACCGGCAAAATAATCCAATATATTTTGTGATTGTATAAAAATCCATAAAAATTCAACAGCAGGCATTGTATATTCGCGCTGGAATATACAATGCCTGCTGTTTTATATATCTTTATAATAGGATGGCGAGATCACATCTGCCTCTTTACAGGAACAACCGTTCTCATAACAGTCGCAGCAGTCACAGTTAGAACAATACATATGAGTGTCCGGTATATAGAAAAGGCCACCATAGAGAGGGGAAGTCCTCAGTTCCCTGGACTGGGTTTTGCTGTTTGCAAAATGGATTCCATTGGAAATCATCATATTTTCAGGCTCATATCCGGAGAAATTAAAATAATGATCCTGGGTTCCGTGGTGAGGAACCTTGATACACCAGTAATGTTCATATAACGGCCACTTCCCGTCATAATTATCTGCGATCATTTGCATATGCTCCGGCTGCACATCGCCGGTAAACAAAAGATTCAGCTCTCCATCCCTTGCATTCTGAAAAACAATGCTGATCTTATGCTTAAACTGACGCAAATTCACCTGATTCCTGTTTAGCCAGGTAAGCAGCTCCTTAAATTCAGGAAGAGCTTTGATCCTGCGAAATTCACGCTCATACACATATGCCCTGATATTTTTCTGATTATTCTCTAAAAGTACTTTTCCCTTATCTGTCATCGACCAGATAATCTGTCTCAGCTTTTCCGCAAAATCCAACAATACGTCCATAATCTCCGGAAATTTTTCTTTCAGCAGATCATAAACTTCATTCGTTTCCCGCTGTGTCACATAAGCGTCCGGCCATAAGGCCTGATATTTTTCCTCAAATATTTTCCCCCTGCCCAAAAGCTCCACAGTCTGGGTCTGTCTCTCAAGCAAGGCATCTATCAACGCAAATAAGCTGACCTGCCGGCTTGGAAGACAGGAATCCTTAACCAGATCTGCCAGCAAAAGCAGCACCAGCGTCCTGCTCATTTTTTCCTCAGAAAAGACATCCGGCAAATAAATTTTCCCAAAATCAAAGGAACTGTCCTTATTTTTCATCATATAGAGAAGCCCTGACAGGTGATCCATATGAAAATGCGTCAACAATAAATTTTTACATTCTATGGTAGATAAATCCGATATGATCAGATCAAAGATCTCACGTCTGGGTCTGCCTTCTATCCTGCTGTTATTCGTTCCGAAATCCACCAACAGGCTCTTTTTTCTGTCCCGGAGACAATAACAGTCTCCGAACCCTACATTATACATTCGTATTTTCATTGCTTTTCCTTTTGTAAGTATTGAATTAATTCTATAGTAATTGTAATATAGGAAATTTGAAAATGCAACCTCACAAATAACTATTGTCTGGCCTGAGATTAACTATTATAATAGCAATCAGTAAGTTGTATCCGAAAAAATAGAAATCTGTCCATTGGGACAAATAAGAAATGGAGCGATCATACATATGACAAAGCAGGATTTAGCCCTTGAGGTGATCAGACGATTAAAAAAAGAATATCCGGATGCAGATTGCACCCTGGATTATGATGATGCATGGAAACTGCTGGTAAGCGTACGGCTGGCTGCACAGTGTACAGATGCCCGGGTAAATGTAGTGGTACAGGATCTGTATGCCAGATATCCGGATGTAGCAGCCCTTGCAGAGGCAACCCCGGAGGAAATTGAAGAAATTGTACGCCCCTGCGGTCTGGGAAAAAGCAAGGCCAGGGATATTAATGCCTGTATGAAGATTCTCCATGAACAATACAATGACAAAGTACCGGAAGATTTTAATGCCCTGCTGAAGCTTCCGGGGGTAGGAAGAAAAAGTGCCAACCTGATCATGGGAGATGTATTCGGCAAACCGGCAATCGTGACCGACACTCACTGTATCCGTCTGTCCAATCGGATCGGGCTGGTCCATGATCTGAAGGATCCTAAAAAAGTGGAAATGGAGTTGTGGAAAATCATTCCTCCGGAAGAAGGCAATGATCTCTGCCACCGGCTGGTCAATCACGGCCGGGAAGTATGTACTGCCCGTACAGCTCCATACTGTGACAAATGCTGTCTCAATGATATCTGTGAAAAGAACGGGGTATAAATCAGAGAACTTCTATTATCCCATCCGCTTTCAGAAGCCTCTCCTGCGCATTCCACCGCTTAATTCGCGGACAGGCTTCTGCCAGATATAAGTGAGCGCCACAGCTCTTCACTGGCCGGAGCTATTTATGCTCCACACAATACACGCCTTTTCGCACCAGCCACAGGAAGCACCATAAGAAAAGAAATAAAATAAATAATCCGCTCTATTACGTTAAGTTGACTATAACATACTTTCAGTTTTTTTGCTCCAGACTTGCAAAAAATAATTCATAAAAATCATCTTCTCCCTCCAGCTTAGGCGAATTCTCTCCGCCGCCATTAGTACTTCGGCGCATGGTTGCATAAAATTCCTCCCCTGCTGTGATCAGATCCATTTCATAAATTTCATATCCCAATTCCCGACATTTACTGCAAAAAGCAGCCAGTGGATGTGTATCCTTCCTGGTATTCATCAGTTCCTGCCGAATTTTCTCATCCTTTAATGCCATTTCCCGTAATTCATCAAGCATTGCTCCAATTTCCATTTTGTCCTCCTCGTCAGATTTGCAGTTTGTTCAGGTAACCTTTATGAAACAGTTAACTCATAATAAAAAATATACTGCTGCATCACCCCTTTACAGTCACGATATCTCCTGTTTGGAAATCCTCTTTTGTAATGTTCCTCCAACACCTGCCGAATATGTGTATCTACAGGAAAAGCCTCCAGCTGATGCAGTCCAAACAGGCAGATACAGTCAGCTACCTTTTCTCCCACTCCATATAGCTGCAAAAGCTCTTTGCGGGCTCTTTGATATTTCATATCATATAGTTTGTCCGGATCAAAATCTCCAAATACCACCCTTCTGGCAGTATCCAGCACATATTTGGCACGATATCCCAGGTTACACTCCTGCAGCTGCTCCTCAGTAGCCTTTGCCAATGCCTGTGCTGTGGGAAAAGCATAATATTCCACACCTGTGCTGCTTATCTTTTTCTCTCCAAATTCCCGGCAGATATTTTCAATACATTTTTTGATCCTGGTAATATTATTCTGCTGGGAAATAAGGAAAGAAATGATCACTTCCCAAAGATCCTGCTGTAAAATCCGGATACCGCTTCCCATCTCACCGGCAGCTTTCAGATATTTATCCCTTGGATTGATCCTGTTTATGTATTTCCCATAATCACAGTCCAGATCGAAATAGCGAATCCAGAATACAACAAAGTCCAGTTCCGGACAGAAGAAATTAACGATCCCCTTCTCCTGTGTCAGCTCCAGATACATATCTCCGGCGATCACCCGATATCTGTTTTCCCCGATCTGCTCCATCCGGAAACACTGTCCTGACCTGCAGATCTGTCCCAGGTCAAAATTGTCCATTTCAATTGTCAGCATAGCTTGATCTCCCATCAGATTACCACTTGGCAATTCTTTTTATCACTTGATGAATGTATGAATGTATTATATACTATTTCCTGTGTAAACGTAAACCAAAACACATAAAAATATGATTCCTTTATATAATAAACACAGGAGAAAATCATAACATTACATTATAACTTTTGAGAGGAGCTAAGCTTATGAAATTTATATATCCTGCGGTTTTCCGCAAAAATGAATCCGGCAGATATCATGGATTCTTCCCTGATCTGGCATGCTGCGAGGCAGAGGGAGACTCTCTGGAGGATGCCATTGACAATGCCAATGATGCTGCTTACAACTGGATCTATGCAGAACTTATGGAAGACGAAATGGATCTTCCCCCTGTTTCTGATGAATCCGACCTGACACTTCAGGAAGGGGACGTTGTGCGTAACATCCAGGTTACCATCCGTATGTATGACGGGTGGGATGAATAACCTGCCGGTTATCCCTGAAAAACGGTCAGGCTTCCTGGATCCTGTCCCGAAATCTTAATATTAAAAATACAGATATAAACTCCCATATGTTATAATCAGATAAACATAACTCTTTACTCCGTAAAAAATACTGATTATCATCTGCGGAGTTTTATTTTTTCTCACAATTCTTCAAAAGGAGGAGATTTTATGAAGATGAAAGGTTTAAAAAAATTACTTGTGAGCCTGGGACTTTGCGCTGTTCTGACTGTTGGCATGTCCACAGCTGCCTTTGCCGATTCCACTGAAGCCATCCTGGCTCCCGCACCGGAGGAAAGCAGTATTCCGGAAGCACCTGTACTTTCCACTGAAGAGGTTGACAATGCCACCTATGTAGGCTCAACCTCCAATATTGTCCAGACTGCCGCTACCGAAACTTCTATTTCTCTTGCCTGGAACAAAGTAGAAGGGGCTACCAAATATACCATCCGGATCAAATCCAGCAATGGTGCAGACAGCTACAAGGTTCTCGGTACCACTTCCAAAACCAAATGCAAAATTAACAAGCTGAAACCCGGAAAGGCATACACAGTTGCCATCCTTGCAGGCAATGACTCTGAAGAATCCACCACTGTCACCACGATCATCTGTGCTACATTATACAAATCCGTTGGTATTAAAACCTCCTATTCTTCAGACAAGGGATACACCTTCAACATGAAAACCGTAACACCTTATAATGCAATCACAGGATACAAAGTAGCATATACCAGCTACAAGACCAAGAAAACAACAACCAAATTTTACAATAACCGCTACACCTTCACACTTCCGTTACAGAAGGATGCCTTCTATAAAGTAGAGATTTATCCATATCTTACTTTACAGGGCAAGAAATTTGTCAGCACTACCCCAACTACCAGATATGTAGCCAAGGGTATCGTACCTAAAAAAGCCGGCAACACACGAAACAGCATGACCATCAAATGGAACAAGGTGGCCGGTGCCCAGAGCTATACGGTTTATGTCAAATATCCCGGCAACAGCTCCTACAAAAAGGCTGCAACAACCAGTGCCAATTCCTTCCGCTTAAATAACATGACTCTTGGCACCCGCTATTACGTCAAGATCGCAGCAAACAAAAAAGTAGGAAAAAAGACCTGGCAGTCCGACAAAAATTCTGCATATTATCTTTATCTCCGCCGGGTATGATTCTTTTACAACCAAGGCTTGACAGATATAACAAACAAGAATATACTAAAAAAACAGATAAATGGGGAGCTTGTAACAGCAGGCTGAGAGGAAGTCTTCAACTTCGACCCTTATACCTGATTTGGATAATGCCAACGTAGGGAAATTAACCGTAGTTCTGTCCATAATAATGACAGCTGCGATTAAATTTAAGTTCTTCGGGACTGCTATACGCTTGTTGGCGCATTGCAGTCCCTATTTTTTTCGGCAGACCGGGGGCACCACTCTCTGCCAGGCTATTTGTAGCAGATTAATAACTATCATACGAATATGCGCAGGTGCAAGTCCCTATAAAATAGGGGGCGCAATTCATTTCAGCTTACTGCATACAACAGAAGAAGGCAGTAACAGGCCCGCAGTGCAGGGCAAGGAGGAAAAAATGACACAGTACACAACACAGATGGACGCAGCCCGTCGCGGAATCATCACACCACAGATGGAAATCGTGGCAGAAAAAGAACACTTTGACGTAGAAGAATTAAGAGAACTGATTGCAAAAGGACAGGTAATCATTCCCTGCAACAAAAATCACAAAAGTATCAGTCCAAGTGGTGTCGGTGCAAAACTGACTACCAAGATCAATGTAAATTTAGGTGTTTCCAGAGACTGGAAAGACGTTGATATGGAATATGAAAAAGTACATTCTGCAGTAGAAATGGGAGCAGAAGCCATCATGGACCTCAGTTCCTACGGAGATACCAGAAGCTTCCGCCGCAAGCTTACCTCTGAATGTCCGGCAATGATCGGTACTGTTCCGATCTATGATGCAGTTGTATATTATCACAAAGCACTTGGCAAGATCACTTCCGAAGAGTGGATTGATATTGTACGTATGCACGCAGAAGACGGTGTGGATTTCATGACGATCCACTGCGGTATGAACCGTGCCACTGCTGCTCGTTTCAAACAGAATAAACGTCTCATGAATATCGTTTCCAGAGGCGGTTCCATCATGTTTGCATGGATGGAAATGACAGGAAAAGAGAACCCGTTCTATGAGCATTTTGATGAGATCCTGGATATCTGCCAGGAATATGATATCACCTTAAGTCTGGGTGATGCATGTCGTCCGGGATGCCTTGCAGATGCAACAGATACTGCTCAGATTGAAGAGCTGATCACCCTTGGCGAGCTTACAAAACGCGCCTGGGAGAAGAATGTACAGGTTATGATCGAAGGACCCGGACATATGCCGATGAACCAGATCGCAGCCAATATGGAAATCCAGAAAACACTGTGCCACGGTGCTCCTTTCTATGTACTTGGACCTCTTGTAACAGATGTTGCTCCCGGATATGACCACATTACTTCTGCCATCGGCGGCGCTATCGCAGCCTATTCAGGAGCTTCCTTCCTCTGCTATGTAACACCGGCAGAACATCTTCGTCTGCCTAATGCAGCTGATGTAAAAGAAGGAATTATTGCAGCTAAAATCGCAGCTCACGCAGCAGATATTGCTAAGGGAGTTCCTGGCGCAGCTGACTGGGATTACAAGATGAGCGAAGCAAGAAAACGTCTTGACTGGGAAGAAATGTTCAGACTCAGCATGGATCCGGAAAAGGCAAGACGCTATCGTGCAGAAGCAAAACCGGAGAAAGAAGACACCTGCAGTATGTGCGGAAACTTCTGTGCTGTTAAAAATACCAACCGTATTCTGGACGGAGAGATTGTTACCATTTTTGATGAATAATCCTCCAAAAGATCCAAACAGAAAATCATAATCACATAAATATAAAAAGCCGCATTTTCACAGGCACCATATTTGGTTAATCCCTGTGAAATGTGGCTTTTCTATTATATCTTATATCTATTATATCTTTTATATCTTCATCATATCTGACATAATACAGCCACCTGCTGCACCATTCCTCATAACCTGAAACAGCTGATCTGTCCCCGGATGAATTCCTCCTATTGCATACACCGGAACTGTCACTGCCTTACAAACCTCTCCCAAAAACTCCAGTCCTCTTGGCGGAAGTCCTTTTTTACAATTTGTTGTATAAATATGTCCTGCTGTGACATAGGTAGCCCCTAACTGCTGTGCCTTCAGAGCATCTTCCACAGAGTGTACAGAACATCCTGTTTCCTGAAAATCACCCAGCTTTCCCTGATATTTTTCAAGGAGAAATAATGGCAGATGGATACAGGGATGTCCCAGTTTTCTGGCTGCCTCCACATAAGTATGAAGGATGCAGGAAACCTGATATTGTCTGCAGATTCCCAGCACATCTTTTGCCAAAAGGAAATATTCTTCCTCTGGCAGATCCTTTTCCCTCAGGATCAATGCTTTTGGATGACAGGCACAGACACGTTCTATCTGCTCCAAAAATGGACGTTCACACAGAGAACGGTTCGTCACTGCAACCACATTTTTATAAAATTCGAAATGATACATATCCTTTATATCTCCATTTTCTTCCCTGTATTTTTCTTACATCCTAAGCTTTTTATGAAATTCCCGTAAGGTATCCTTCTTGCAGAAAATAAACAATGCTGCCAATGTCAGAATGCTGATGCCTGCACAGATCACAGATGGGTATACAAACTTCACAACTCCCATCCATGCCAGAATCATGGGAATTAATCCGGCAATACATGCCTGCACAAGATAAAACAGATATTCTTCCCGTTTCAGACGGTTTACTCTTGCAATCACCGGAACAGAAAACTGAACCGACAGAACTCCAAAAGGAAGAATAAAATCCACAGACCAGCCTCTCCATCCGGTAAACCGGTCCCACAAAATGGCAATCACAGATATGAGCAGCAACTGCCAGATTTCATTTTTTAAAATATTTCTTCTCTTGGAATAAGCTACCATAACAACCAGCCAGGCGCAGGCACATCCTGCACCTGCAAACCAGGACCAGTTCAGTGTTCCCGCTGTCATAATATTGATCATACCGCAGATAACAGCAACTGCCAGACACAGAAAACTAAAGGTCTGCACAATCCTTTGATTTTCTTTTCTTTCCAGTCTCTGCTGTTCGCCGCAGCCGGGAAAATCCTTCTTTAACTCTCTGTGGGGAATTTCCTCCTCACTTAACATTCTCCGGAAGTTTCTCTGAATACTGTCATCCGGTATTTTGGAAGTAAATCCCAGCACCATCTCATCTCCATAAGAACAGGAACACATCTGCAGGGAATTAGTACTGGCAAAAATCCCAAAATGCCGAATATATTCTCTATACTCCTCAGGAAGACGTATAATACCAATATTAGAGTAAACAGCAGTAATACTTCTGCTTCCCAGATTCGCTCCGATCATCAGAAAATATTTCTTAATTTCCAGAGGAACGGCACGGACAAATATATTTTTCTCAATCCTTACATAGTCATTCATATGCATGGCTATTTTATCTTTTTCCAGTTCCTGTTCAAACTGCCGCTTTACATCCGTCAATACTTCTTCAAAGGTTGTTGTATCAGAAAAAGTATAACCAACCTCAATCCATCCAAAGAAATTTGTCATGGACTGGGACGGAAAATAATTTCTCAGGTTTACAGGTATCATCAGTGTCACCGGACGCTTCTGCTGGTTCTTTGGGATCTCCTCACGGATAGAACAGAGCATCACCGCTGTAAGCAGCACTGTTATGGACACACCGTAGGAACGAGCCTTCTGATGAACCTCTTTTACAGAAAGAACCACTTCCGAGATATGCATATCTGAATGGATCAGCTTCTCCCCCTTCAGCTTTACAGCTGCTTTTTTCTTCTCCCTGTTCTTTGGAATATCAGAGGAATAATACTGGGAAAAGCTATCTTCCTCTATGTTTCCGCGACCTGTTTTCTTATCCCTTCCTATCTCCGGAAAATTCTCCTTTGGATGGGCCAGAATAAGATAATTCTGTACAAGCTCCTGGAGAAAATGCATGGCCCCGGTGCCATCTGTCAACGCATGAAATACTTCAAAATTAATTCGTTCTTTATAATAGCTCACCTGAAACAGCAGGGATTTTTTGTCTGGAATATACAGACGACTGCAAGGCGGCTCTGTCTCCGGTTTTACCAATGCTCTGATATCGCAGTGCTCCAGATAAAACCAGAAAAGACCCTTTCGCAATACTGCCTGAAACAATGGATATTTCTCCATAGTTCTGTCCAAAGCCTGCTGAAGAATATCACTGTCTACTTCCTCCTTCAGCTGACAGTAAAAACGAAAAACTCTTGTATCATTTTCCCCTGTTACAAGTGGAAATGCCAGAGCTGCATTATCCAGTTTTCTCCAATTAGAATATTCTGTTCTCATATTTTTCGCCTTCCGGTCACTTTATCTTTTCATCATTGATACTCAGATGCAGAATTTTTTCATAGCTTGCGTTCAGAAATTGATTAATATATCCAAAGCTTTCCTGCACATGCAAAAACTTAAATCCCAACGCAAAAAATCCGTGAAATGCACCGCTTATTCTACGGATTTCCACCTGATTTCCTGCTTCCCGCAGTTTCTTTCCATATGCCTCTCCCTCATCGCGAAGAGGGTCATATTCAGCTGTAAGGATAAGGGTTTCCGGCAGATTTTTAAGATTTTCTTCAACAATTGGGGCAAAATATGGATTATTTCTATCTGACGGTGAACTTTGATACAAATTAAGATAATCCTCCATTTTTACAGCAGTCAAAAGATAATCACTGCCATTTTCCTGCACAGATCTAAAGGGAGATTTCTCTGTATAACAGTTTCCCAGTGCCGGATAAATCAGAATCTGGCGTCTGGGCATGAACTCTCCCCGGTCTCTTGCCATGAGACACACTGCAGCTGCCAGATTTCCCCCTGCACTATCACCTACAATTGTAATTTCCTCAGGATCTGTATTTATGATCAGCTGATTCGTATATAATGCCCTGGTTGCAGCATAACAATCCTCCAACGGTATCGGAAATCTGTGTTCAGGCGCCAGCCTGTATTCCACTGATACCACAATATGAGCAGTAGCCTGTGCCATTCTGGAACAGACGCGGTCATAATTTTCCACGCTTTCCGTCACCCAGCCGCCTCCATGAAAAAACAACAATACCGGAAAAGTACTGCCCTCCTCAATTCCTGCACTCATAGCATTCTCTGTTGGAAAATAGAGGCGTATGGGAACTACATGTTCTCCATTGTATACCTTTGTATCCATTTTTTTCAGAAAAATCCTTGTTGCATCCAGTTGCTTAAGATCTGCCAGTCTTCTGGACGTTTCCACCTCAATGTTCCCGACCGATAATGCATGGAGAATTGTTTTCATTGTCTTTGATATCAATGCTTTATCTTCCTTTCTGCTGTACAAATGAATCAGTCATGCCGCTCTGCTGTATTCCCATAGGTTTCACAGAATCTGGCTGCAAACGCAGGCACTTCATCATGTACATACAAATGTGAAATATCACCAAACGCACTCATTCGGAAAGCTGCAATTCCCTCTCTCCGCTCTTCTGTATTCAAGGTTGTTACAGAACTCGGGGCAGCACATACTCCATGCCACAATACCATCGGAGATATATTCAGCAAATGGCTGAGCAGCACACATTCCAGTCCAAAATGACAGAAAAATACAAGTGTATCTTCATTACTCTCTACTACTTTATAACAATGCCCATCCCTCACATATCCGTGCTTTGCAAGCAGTTCATCGAGCTTTCCTGTCACATAATCATAATGCCCCTTCAGATCCGATGCCAGCATTCTTTCATTTTCAAACCAGTGATCATACTGATAGAATCTCTCATCCCTTGTCCAGTCCTGCGGCAGCCAGTCCCAGGGAATAATCTTCTTATCCGTTACATCCGGCCGATCGATCAGTACGTCAAATTCTCGCAGCCAGTCACATTCTGTGGCTGTTCGGTTCATCTTTTTCAGGGTAGGAGAAGCAGTATCCTTTGCCCTTCCCAACGGTGAAACATAAAAGTCTCTGATCTCCAGTTTTGTTAATCTCTCTGAGAGAAACTCAGCCTCTCTCCATCCCTTCTCTGTAAGAGAATCTATGGTATAATCAGGGTCTCCGTGACGTACTATCAATAATTTCATTCTTCCTTTATCCTTTCATTTCACATTCTTTCTGTTTTCTAATTATATACTATAGACACTTGTTTTCCAATATGTAACTGCTGGGATATTCGCTGTAACAACCCATGGCGAGTTAGATAATAATTCGAATATTAATACAGGGGATACAGCAGATTATTTTTTCAAAATAATTCTGCCATATCCCCTGTCATTTATTTTTATAACACTTTTACAATATTTAGTTCTTCATCTGCCAGAACAATATCCGCACGTTTTCCAGGAGTAAGAGAACCTACTTCATCAAAAATTCCAATACTCTTTGCCGGATTTGCAGTTGCAGCAAGAATTGCTTCTCTCTCCGGAACTCCCATGGAGATAACGCTCTTCATACAGTCAAAGAGACAAGTTGCAGAACCTGCGATCGTACCGTCTGCCAAAGTAGCTTTTCTGTCTTTCATAGTTACTTCCTGGCCACCCAGTTCATATTTACCGTTCTCCATACCGGTTGCCATCATAGAGTCACTGATCAGAATCACTCTGCTGTCTCCAAAAAGGCGGAAAGTATTTCTTACAGTTGCCGGATGGATATGGATCCCGTCACCGATCAGTTCTACCATACAGTCTTCATTATCTGCTGCTGCACCGATCACTCCCGGTTCTCTGTGTCCCATAGGATTCATGGCATTATAAAGATGGGTTACATGAACTGCCCCCTGCTTCATAGCCTGTGCAGCACAGTCATAATCTGCCGCTGTATGTCCAATAGAAATAACTGTTTCATTATGCAGTTCCCTGATAAATTCTTCTGCACCTTCCATATTCGGAGCAAGAGTTACCAGTTTGATCAGTCCACCTGCCGCCTCATTACACTCTCTGAAAAATTCAATATCCGGTTTGCGGATATATCCTTCTACATGTGCACCTTTTTTTGCAGGATCAAGGAATGGTCCTTCCATATTGATACCAACAATACGGGCACAGGTCTCATCCTGATCTACATCCTTTGCCGTCTGAAAGATTTTCAGAAGTTCTTCTTTTGGAAGAGTCATGGATGTGGGACAATAAGAAGTTACCCCCTGTGATCTCTCATACTGAAGAATAACTTTCAGGCCATCCACATCTGCATCTGAGAAATCATGTCTCACTGCACCGTGGCTGTGAATATCAACCAGACCAGGAAGTACTTTCAGACCGGACGCATCCAGCTCTGTTTTATCTGTCACTTCTTCCTCAGAAGCTACAAGCCTGCCGTTTTCTATATATAAATCTGTTACTTTATAGTTTCCATCTTCCTGAAATACATTACCATTTTTAATGATCATTTTTCTACACCCTTTACTGTATATTTTACAGAAGTCCTTTTTCTTTAATAAGACTTAAAGCATCTTCATCTGCCACTACAGTTACATCCTGATGAAGCTGAAGGATAGATGCCGGTACATTTGGTGTAATCGGTCCGTACAGGGATTTGTACAAAGCATCTGCCTTGGCACTTCCTGTTGCTACAAGAAGAATTTTCTTTGCTGCCATAATGTTCTTGATTCCCATAGTGTATGCCTGTTTCGGAACTTCATCCATACTTTCGAAGAATCTTGCATTTGCCTTGATGGTGCTCTCTGTAAGGTCTACGCAGTGAGTTTCCTTCTCAAAAGCTTCTCCGGGTTCATTGAAACCAATATGTCCGTTTCCGCCAATTCCCAGAAGCTGCATGTCAATACCTCCCACATTGCGGATCACTTCATTATAATCTGCACATGCTTTGTCACTGTCCTCTTCCAGTCCGTTAGGTACATAAGTTCTTGTCTTATCAATATTTACATGGTCAAACAGATTCATATTCATAAAATAACGATAGCTCTGGTCATTATCCCCTGAAAGACCTTTGTACTCATCAAGATTCACTGAAGTAATCTGTGAGAAATCCAAGTCCCCTTTTTTGTACCATTCGATCAGCTGTTTATACATGCCAACCGGTGTAGAACCTGTTGCAAGTCCGAGAACTGCATTTGGTTTCATAATAATCTGGGCAGACATAATATTTGCCGCCTTTCTGCTTACGTCCTGATAATCCTTTCCTTCGTAAATAATCATACCGATTTTCCTCCTCTTTCAATATGTGTATTTTCATTATAATATATATATTTAATTATACAAGCTACAATATAGCAAAATAATTTTCCGATTATATTTTTCCCGTTCCGTTTAGCATATAATGCTCCTTCGACTTTAATGCTCGCAAAGTATCACTATGCATTGCCAACTTTTCTCTACGATTGAGATAAATATATTCATTATAAATAATATCAATCATAATTAAAATAGGAAATTGTGGTGATATCACATTTCCACTGTTTAGCATTTTTCTTGATGAAATCAATATTACTTCATCACAAAATTCTCTGAAAAACAAACTATCTCTTGAAGTAATTAGTACTGTTTTAGCTCCTCTCTGATGTGCCTCCTTTAACAAGTACAATACTGATTCATTTTCTCCACTTACACTAATTCCTATAATCAAACTTTCTTCATTGCAAAAAACCGCTTGCATGCGAATTCTATCTGCATCAGTAAGAGAATCTATATCAATTCCAATTCTCATAAACCGACTTTCCATCTCAGTAGCTGCCAGCCCAGAACTTCCTGCTCCACATACAATAACTCTGGGAGTTATTCCAAGCAAATTAATCACTCTGGTAATCTGAGCCTCATTCATCAGGCTGTATGTTTTTGTAATCAATTCCTGATATGTATCCAATACTGTTTTGGTGCTGTCAGCTACATCTTTTCTCACACTGTTTAAAGATTTTTCATACTGATAAATGAATTCTCTATAACCTCTAAACCCACATTTTTTTACAAACCTTGATATTGAGGCTTTCGACACAAATAATTTTTGTGATAATGTCTCGATTGAGTAATCTGCCTGATTTTTATTTTTCAAAAAGAAATCCGCAATATTTTTCTCTGATTGAGTAAAACTGTCATACTTAGCTTCTAATACCGGCACAACAGACTTTTCATCAAACTCCATACACTTCTCCTTTAAAATTCATGTGCTTTTCGGAAACAGTACCAAGCTCCTGTCATCCCTGCCGCATTATGATAATGTGCAAGTTCTAGGCGCATATGAGATGATATTGCCGGCAAAAGATTATTTTTCACAGACTTACGTATACCATCTGTCAGAATACTTTCCCTTTGCATAATTCCACCGCCAAGAACTACTATTTCCGGGTTTAAAACATAACAAATATTAGCAATACCAAGTCCAAGAATTTCTGCCATTTCATTTATTGCTTCTATACAAATTTTATCATTTTTCTCAGCAGATTCAAGAATTCTTTTCCCATTCCATTCAGATATCTTATCTTTCTTTCTCTCTGCTACTTTTTTTACCAATGCAGTAGTTGACGCCTGATTTTCAAATCGATTTCCATTAATATTCATATATCCTACTTCACATGCAGAATAAGATATTCCTCTGAGTAATTGTCCATTAACAATCGCGCAGCCGCCAATCCCAGTTCCAATGGTCATACATAATGCACTTTGACTTTTTTTGGCTGCTCCATTCCAATATTCTGCCAATCCTGCACAATTTACATCATTCTCCACCTCACAGGGAATTCCAAATGTTTTTTCTATTTCTTTTTTTAAATTTATTCCCATATATCCTGGCATATTTTCATTTGCGTATATAATACTCCCCTGAGCAGCATCAACCATACCCGTAGTAGAAATACAGATTCCTGTGATTTTTCTTAAAACAGCATATCGTTCTATAATCTTCTTTACTCTGGCAAGCACATAACTGCCTCCCTGCATTGCCTCCGTAGGAATATTCAGTTGCTCAATTATCCTTGCATTTTCATCTAACACACCAGCTTTAATAGCAGTTCCACCTATATCAATGCATACATACTCTTTCATAATTACTCCCTTTACTCGCATTTTTATATTAACGTCAAACGCGCACACTATGTTCTACCACAGTATGCGCGCCCTGTCCTTACCATATGCTTATTTTAGTGCTGCAATCGCATCACGAATCATCTCGGCTGCCTCTTTAACAATCATCATATCCTCAGGAATTAAATCAGGAAGAGGTTTCCGCACACTTCCAATATTAACCTTTTCATTTATTCTCAGGATTTCTTTCATTACTGCATAAAGGTTACCATGTGCTTCGCACATTTTATAAATAATCTGATCCGCTTTATTCTGAATAGCAAGAGCCTCTTCCATTTTTCCTTCTTTAAAAAGCTCATCTATTTTCAGGAATAATTCTGGCATAACAGCATAAGTACCACCAATTCCTCCATCAGCTCCTATTGCACGTCCACTAATAAACTGCTCATCCGGACCATTAAATACAATATGTCCTTCTCCAGCTTCAGCCTTAAACATCTGAATATCTTGAGTTGCCATAGAAGAATTTTTTACACCAAGTACATTTGGATTTTTCAACATAGTTTTAAAGAGTGACATGGTAAGCGTAGTACCTGCCAACTGTGGAATATTATAAATAATAAATGGAGTATTTGGTGCAGCAGCAGAAATATCATTCCAATACTCTGCTATAGCATATTCAGGAAGATGAAAATAAATCGGCGGAATCGCTGCAATTGCATCAACCCCCTGACTTTCTGCATGAGCAGCCAATTCACAACTGTCCTTTGTATTGTTACATGCTACATGAGCAATAACTGTCAGTTTTCCTTTTACCGCTTTCATTACATTTTCCAGAGTTTTCTTTCGATCTTCTACACTTTGATAAATACATTCTCCTGATGATCCGCCTACATACAGGCCTTTCACACCCTTTTTCAATAAATGTTCTGCCAGTGCCTGTGTACGTTCAGCACTAATTTCTCCTTCTTCATCATAGCATGCATAAAAAGCCGGAAACACTCCTTTAAATTTCTCTATATTCATTTTGATTTCTCCTTTTTATTATACCAAAAACTCTTTATTTCTAACACTTTCCGGAAGTTTTCCCTCCAAAAATTCTTTTATATTATCCGCAATAATCACCTGAGAACGATACTCACTTTCCAATGAAGCAGCTCCCATGTGAGACGTAACATATACGTTATCCATATGCATCAATGGCTGCTCCGGTTTTGGCGGCTCTTCTACAAGAACATCAAGACCTGCCCCTGCCAATTTTCCCGATTTCAGCGCATCAATTAAATCAACTTCATTTATTACACCACCTCTGCAAGTGTTTACTAAATAAGCATGTGGCTTCATGCGATCAAATAATGACTTATTAATAATTCCTGCTGTTGAGGGCATGAAGGGCATATGAAGGCTCACAATATCACTCTGCTCAAAAAGTTCTTCCAAAGTATCCACAAAAGTAACATTCTGTCCCGGTTCCGCTTCTTTCACAAATGGATCATATGCAATAATCTTAACAGAAAATCCAGATATCATCCGCGCAAGATTTTTTGCTACACGTCCATATCCTGCAAGTCCCACTGTTTTCCCATCTAATTCATTTCCTGTAACTGTTGAAGGCCAGATTCCTTTTCTACAGCCCTCTACACACGGAGTAAATCGTCTGCCTAAATTCAATATATGCATCATGGCAACCTCTGCCACCGCAGGTGCATTGGCTCCCGGAATATTAGCAACAGGAATCCCATTTTTTCCTGCAGCTTTTAAATCTACAGAGTCTACTCCTGTTCCATATTTTTGAATAAATTTTACTTTTCCCTTTACTGCACCAAGCGTTGTTTCATTCCATGGTTCCATAGTTGCAACCACAATATCAACATTCTGTGCTTTTTTCACTAGCAATTCCGGATCATTATCCGGAATTGCTTCAGCTTCAAAATCACACCCCATTTCTTCAAACTTTCTGTATAAATAATTTACATCCACTTTCTGCGGATCCAGATTTAACCATACTTTTGTCTTCATCCTTATTCACCTACCTGATCCTGAAAATCTTCAATTGCAGCAGTCATACTTTTTAAAGCTTCTGATGAATCAGCAGTGCCTGTTGCTACCTGGTTAACTGCTTTTACAAATGGGTATGTAAAATAATGTTTAGCTGCAACTGTACGTCCCTTAATTGTTTTTACAGGATATCCATAATAACCAGAAGCATTCTCTACATACTTCAATGCCTGAGCATTTACTTTATTGTCTTTCCATGTTGTATTTTCCTTTGCATCTTCAAATACAGGTGCAAATACAGGTGCTATTTCTTCCATATAGGAATCATACCAATCTTTATCCAGAAGATAAGAAATTACATCTGAAGCCAGGTCAGTATCTTTACAGGTATTCATAACTGCAAATCCACGGTTAAAATTCATATATACACTATTTTCGTTTCCTGCAGGAGGAGCCAAAACAACAGTATTATCTAAGAGTTCTTTATATTGTTCATCAGATACCAATGCATTATATAATGTAGGTGCATTAAAACAAATTGCTGTACGTCCTGCCAGATAAGAACCATTATTTCCACCTGCATCCCAGGTTGTTGCATCCTGCGGAATTACTTTGTCTTTATATAATTCTGCATATTTATCAAATACAGCTGTTACTTTATCATCGGCAACTATTTCCCCATCTTCATTAAACAGATATCCGCCCTCATTCCACATATATTGTCTAATAGTGTTTTCGTCATCATCATCATTTTCACCACAGCCCATTGCAAGTCCATAAAAATCATTATCTGGGTCGCTTACCTTTTTTGCATCCTCAAACACTTCATCCCAAGTTTCCGGCATTTTAGTAATACCAGCTTCTTCAAATTTATCTTTTCTGATAAACATTAACGTAGAAGAACTATAAAACGGTACATAATAATATTTATCATCGATCTTAGTTCCGTCATAACTTGCCTGCAAATATGGTCGTTCCTCATTTATTTTATTAACAAGATCTGTCACATCATTACACGGAATATTCGGATAATAATTTAATACCTTCGTTGTGTCTGCAGAAATAATATCCGGAACACTCTGGCCAGCTTCAATTGCAGCATTTAATTTTGTTACAAAATCTGTAGCAGCTACCATTTCACAATTTACTGTTACATCTTTTTCTTTTTCATATTCCTTCAGCCTTTCTTCCATTTTAGTATTCGCGTCATCACTGAAGATTTTTTCCACCCAGATAGTAATAGACTTTTTATCAGACGCTGTTTTACTATCTTCTGTTTGCGTTTCTGTCGTGCTGGCAGTATCCGTATTTTTTTCTGTATCAGTGGAACTACTTCCTCCGCATGCAGTAAATGAAAGAGCCAATGTTCCTGCCATCACCATTGATAATAATTTTTTTCTCATATAGAAGTTCCTCCTTTTAACTTTTCATTTTTATTATTTTCTATTATATTAGCTTTTTAATATTATCCTTTTACACCACCGTCAGTTGCTCCGCCAACTAATCCACTGGAAGCCAGCATATAAATCACTATAATAGGAATACCAGCAAGAACACCGCCCGCCATTAACTGATTCCAAGGTGGCATATCACCATAGATCAATCCTGAAATAACCAGTGGGAAAGTCTGCACTTGACTTGATGTCAGATTTACCAATGCATACATATATTCTCCCCAACACATTGCAAACGTAAAAATTGTAGTAGATATAATCCCTGGCAACGCCAGTGGAAATACAATTTTATACATGGTACCTATCCTGGAACATCCGTCTACCTTCGCAGCTTCCTCAAGTTCCTTCGGAACAGCTGCTATATGCGGAATAAGAATCCATGCAACATAGGGCAATGTAAATGTAGGATAAATTACAATCAACCCCCAAATCGTATTGGTAAGATGCATTTTAGATACCAACATGTATAATGGAATATACAGAACTGTAGTTGGTAATAAATACATAAATAATACTGATTTTGAAAATACTCGTCTTCCTTTAAATTTTACTCTTGATAAAGTGTACGCAACAGGATATGCTATTAAAATTGAAAATACCGAAACGGATATAGCAATAATCAAACTGTTCTTCATACTTGCAAGAAAATTTGTATTATTAATCAAGTAAGCATACGCGCCACCCGTGGGATGATGAGGAATCAGCGTCGGAATTTTTGCGTAAATTTCAGAATCACTTTTAAAGGAAGTATTGATCATCCAGTATATTGGAAATAATGCAACTATCAGACATATGATCAGATATATCCTTCCAAGTAATGCTGTTTTCTTTTTAGTTTTCATATAATTCTCCTTTCATTTTTCCGCACACGCAATACCTCACAATCATTCATTTTCCGGCAGCATACGGCGTGTCAGGATACTAATAAGAATCATAAGAATCGGCATTGCAAGTACTGCAACTGCAATACCTCGTCCAAGCATCATACTTCTCATAGCAGTCTTATAACTATATACATTCATAACTTCTGTTGTTCCGTTTGGACCGCCCCCGGTTAATAACCACACTGTCTCAAATTCATTAATGGTCCAAATAGTACTCATAAGTGCAGATAAAATAGTTACATCTTTTACTTCCGGTAATGTAATATATCTGAATTTCTTCCAAAGACCAGCCCCATCAATTTCCGCAGCTTCATAATAATCCTTTGGAATTGTCTGCAACTTAGCCAAAATAGAAACTCCAAAAAATGGTGTTCCTCTCCATACATTAGCTACAATGATTGTAGTCATTGCAAGTCCTGCTGATCCGAACCAGATAATATCTGAATTTGTAATATGCAGAGATTTTAATATATGATTGGCAATTCCACCTGTTGAATTAAAAATCCAACGCCAGTTATAAACTACAACAATGTTCGGCAACGTCCATGGAATCATCAGCAATGCCCTTGCTACATTTCTGCCTTTAAATTTCTGATTCAAAGATAATGCCATGAGCATTCCAAGAACTGTTTTTACAGCTATAGAAATAGCAGTAAAAAATACAGTATTTAAAATTGATCTCCTATATTCCGGATCTCCCAAAAGTCTGATATAGTTTTTCAATCCAACAAACGATGCAGGATTTCCAATTGTCTTGTTTGTAAAACTCATATACAATCCCCATATCATTGGAAATGCCAGAAAACAGGCCAGATAAATAATCATGGGCGCATTTACAATATAGGCAAATCTATTTTCACCGTTTTCCCGCTTCCTCTTCAAAATAATATCCTTCCTTTCCGCAATAATTTTCGTTTTACTGGAGCTCTTTATATTTATTTATGTAATGCATCTACAAATGCTCTGGTAATCAATTGTGGGCGAGTAATAACTGAACCAACTACAATACTGAAAACTCCCAGTTCTTTAACTCTCTTAGCTTTTTCAGGTGTATTAATATTTCCTTCCGCAATTACCGGATGTTTTACTGAATTTAAAATTTCTCTGATAATGCGAAAATCATCTTTTTCAATTTTGTCACCCACGCTTTGTTCTGTATACCCTACCATGGTTGTTCCTATAAAATCAAACCCTATCTGATCTGCATATTGTGCTTCCTTAACAGTTGAGCAATCTGCCATCAAAAGCTGATCCGGATATTTTTTTCTAATCTGTTCTATGAATTGTTTGAGTGTTATTCCCCCTGGGCGAAGTGCCCCAGTAGCATCCAAAGCTATAATCTCAGGCTTAACTTCCATCAACTCATCTACCTCCTTCATAGTAGGGGTAATATATACCTTACAATCAGGATAATCTCTTTTTACTATTCCAATAATCGGAAGATCTACTTGTTCTTGAATAGCCTTAATATCTTCTCTGGTATTAGCCCTTATTCCTTTAGCCCCGCCTTCCAATGCTGCTACTGCCATTCTGCTCATAATATATGAAGAATGAAGCGGCTCCTGTGAAAGAGCCTGACAAGATACAATTAGTTCCCCTTTTAATGCTTCTATTTTTTGATTCATTATCATTACCTCCTCCATTTGCTCAAATCATACTCTTTTTTAATATTTTTTTCAATATCGTTTGTGTTTATTGGAAATTTTTTCATATTGTTTGTGCATATTGTTGTTTTTTGTTTTGTTTTCCAACGTATTTATTGTATTTTTGTGTTTATCATATGATATATTTGATATTTTTTTCATTTCGCTTTTATGTTATCGTAATTAGTTTCACGTTTAGTATATTTAATTCATACAATTTTTTATGCGCCAAAACTCATAGTTCTCAAAAATACATAGCTATTTACAATTGAAATCTGCAAACCACTTTCTTTCATAAAAAAAGAAACATCTCCATGGAATACTCCCACACAGATGCTTCTTTTAATATAATGATGTTAGGGTCAAAAGGCATTTTGCCCCTAACTTGATATCTACGAATTGCTCCGCTGCAAAGCAGCTCCCGCAATTCTCAAACATTCGAAATCCGCTGATTTACTACGTAAATCGCTACTTTCTCATGTTTGGCGGGTCCCAAGTTCAAAAGTCTTATCGTGCAAGCACGAACGACTTTTTGACCTTTTGACCCTGATATCATATTATTATTTATAATCCTACATTACCACTGTTCATCCCTTCTTTGCTGTCTTTATCCAGTGGCAGCCAGTCCAGGACTTTCTTAATATAACGATTCCAGAAATCCCATTCATGGGCTCCCGGTCCTTCTTCATAAGTGACATTCACACCCAGTTCATTCATAGCGTCCCTGAATTTGCGGTTTGGAGGAAGTAACGGATCATCCAGCCCGCAGGCAAGATACATTTTCGGAAACTCAGCTTTTTCCTCTTTCAGTTTCTTTGCAATCCACTCCGGATTAATTTCACAGTCATGAATTTGGGACAGATCTCCAAAAACACTTTCCAGGAATGTTTTCTTCTCGAAAAACATAGGAGAACTGTCATCAGCTGTGTCCATTTTTTCCAGAATCATAGCAGAAGAAAGACCTGCGATATATCCGAATGTATCATGGTATTTCAGACCATTTCGGATCGCACCGTATCCTCCCATGGATAAACCAGCGATAAATGTATCTTCTTTTTTATGAGATAACGGGAACATCCTTCGTGTGATCTTTACAAGTTCTTTTCCTATAAATTCACTGTAATTTTCATTAACTTCAGGATGATCCATATAAAACATATTTGCACCGGAGGGCATCACTACTGCCAGATTCTTCTCCTCTGCCCAACGCTTAATACAGGTTCCTGTCACCCAGTCTGTATAATTTCCCATTACACCGTGCAGAAGATAAAGCGTTTTGAAAGGTTTTTCATCTTCTTCTGTCTCCTCTTCAAAAAAGACTTTATCTGCCGGAAGGATCACGTTCATCGTTACCGGCCGCATCAGTGCCTTGGAAAAAAAGTTCACCTCTAATAATGCCATATGTATTTCCTCCTTCTCTCTGAGGTTTCTCTATAATCGCAGTATAACAGGTTAGAACTCCTGCTTCAACAATTTTCCGTCTATATATCTCGCTTTGATATTTCTGTCATCTCCAATATAGCAAAATCTTTCCAGCTTCTCCTGGGCAGTCATCTTAGACCAGGGATCCTCCATATTGTCAATTACAAGAGCATTAAATGCATATCCCTTTTCAAAGGATCCAACCTTTCCAAACACACTTCCTGCTTCCTTGGTTGCATGATAGAAAGCCTGTGTGACTGTAATGGTCTTACTTTCAGCCGGCTCATAAAATTCTTTCAGCTTTGACAGCTGTACTGCCCTTGCCACCTGACGGTATATGGCAATTCCATGTCCTCCCGCAACATCAGATCCCATGGCAATCTTCAGACCTTCAGACGCCATCTGCTGCAGCGGCATAATACCTGCAACAATGTTTACTGTTGCATCCGGACAATGCACAGACAAACTTCCATGTTTTTTCATAATCCGTTTATCCTCTGCAGTTGGGAAAATTACATGGGCAAAGATGGATGGGCCATGATCCATCAAACCTGCACGTTCATAAATTTCCGCATCAGAGCCATATCCCGGAAACAGCTTTAATGCCTCCTGCGCTTCCCAGATAGACTCTACCAGGTGTGTGTGCACACCGCAATGATACTTTGCAGCCAGTTTTCCAAGCCCAAGAATCAGAGGTTCACTGCAGGTAGGAGCAAAACGTGGTGCCAGAATTGTTTTCACCTTTTTGCTGCCTTCATGGTCTGACAGATATTTCTCTGTTTCCAACAAGGAATCCTCTGTTTTCTCAATCAGAAACTCCGGTGAATTACAATCCATATTTACCTTTCCAACATATCCATACATTCCCTTCTCTTCCATTTTATCAAAGAGATAATCCGTAGCCTCATGATGAATCGTAGCAAAAACATTTGCATGAAAGGTACCGTGACGAAGCATGTCATCTACAAATGCATCATAGCTCTCTTTCGCATAATCCATATCCCTGAACTTTGATTCCTGCGGAAATGTATAGTGGTTCAACCAGTCAGAAAGCAGACAGTCCATTCCAATCCCACGCTGTACATACTGTGCCCCATGTACATGGAGGTCTGAAAAAGCAGGAATAATTAATTTATCACCGTAATCAACAACCTCTACTCCTTTATACTCCTCCGGAACCCTTTCACAGATTTGTGATACAATTCCATCCTCTACTATAATATAACTATTCTCATAAACTGACAGCTGATCTGCTGCCGGAGTAAATAAAATATCTCCATGGTAAATTTTTACTGCCATTCTCTTTTCCTCGCTTTCATAATCCTTATCATTTCGTATCCTTATTATATCCCGTTTTTTTATTTTTGCAGTATTTAATTCTGCTGGTGCAAATATTTCTCCCTGGTAGCCAGACCCCCACGAATATGCCTTTCCTGCTTGTTCACATCCAGCACCTGGCGAACTGCCGCTGCAAGGCCTGGATTGATCTGACTAAGACGTTCTGTACAGTCCTTGTGTGTTGTACTCTTACTGATTCCAAATTTCTTCGCTGCCTGACGTACCGTTGCATTTGTCTCAATGATATAACCGGCGATTTCCACTGCCCTTTCTTCGATATAATCTTTCAAAAGGAAACCCCTCAAAATACTTTTTTACAGTTTATGAAGTATTTTGAGGGGTTATGATATATCAGATAATCTTGAGAATATCTTTCTCAGGCAATGGTCTGGAGAAATAGAAGCCCTGGATCATATCCACGCCCCATTTGCCAAGAAGCTCAACCTCTTCCTCTGTCTCAGCACCCTCGGCCACAATCATATAGCCCATAGACTTCATGATCATTACAATGCTGCGGTAAAAATCTGCTGCCTGTACATCACTGCAAATTCCATTCAACAGCGAACGGTCTATTTTTACTACCGCAAAAGGTACTTTCAATACCGCATTCAGATTGGCATATCCGGATCCGAAATCATCCAGGCAAAGCTGAATCCCTGCCTTATTAAAATCTTCCACAGCACTACAGAAGCTTTCACTATATTCTGTAGCAACTGATTCTGTAATCTCAAACTGAAAATATTCCGATTTCAGGCCATACTCCCGGATAACATCGATCAGCTTCTGACTATATCCCGGCTTCATCAGCTCTGATGGAGAAAGATTAAATTTCACATTTTTAATCTTCTCCATGATCTGTTCGTTTTCTTTCACAAAACCACATACTCTGCGAAACTGCAAAAGAGCAATCTGTGAAATCTCTCCCTGACGTTCTGCAATATTGATAAATACATCCGGTGGGATCATCCCCATATCCGGGTGGCGAAGCCTGCTCAACGCCTCCAGAGTTATAAACCGTTTTTCTTTCAGGGAATAAACAGGCTGATAATAAACTTCAAAAAGATCCTGTTCCACCGCAGTTTTCAGAAAATGCTCTACTTCTTTTTCATACCGGAAGCCTTCCAGGATTCTGTTATCCGACTGGATCACTACAGTTTCATCTGTATTTCTCACCAGACCTGCCAGATACTCAATATATCCCACAAGCATATCTTCCTGTCCCATCTTCTGTCCATTGATAATCCCACATATCACAACCGGAAAATCAACCTTCTCTTCTCCTACCTCCAAAGGTTTCTGAAAATATGCCTGGATTCTCTCCCTGTCTCTTTCATAGGCAGTCAGAGAATCCTCAACTACCAGCAGGCAGTTTCCCGTCACTCGGAATATCTGGGATGAACCTGTGACAGTTCTGATTCCGTCAGCAATCTGGATCAGTAACTGATCTCCCACACTTGTTCCATAGATTTTATTAACCTGTTTCAGTCTGTAGGCTTCCATTGCAAGAATATGGAATTCCGTATTCCGCCTGATTTTCTCCTGAATCCAGTGATCAAAGTACTGCTTATCAAATATTCCGGTCATTCCATCCACGCAATCTCCGGAATTTGACAATGTCAGATACAGCAGGATAATCCCCAAAGCCATTCCAAATCCGGACAGAAGCTGACTTTCCGTATAAAACTGGATTCCCATGCAGAATCCCTCTACCAGCAGAAATTCCCAGAATACATACCGTTTCCACTGATTATATCCTCTGAGATTATTTGCTAAATGAGAAATCACCAAAACTACATAAACAATATCATAAATATATAGCCAGAAATGCCACGGCCCTATGACAAAATCATTCTGCCCGTCAAATTCGAAAAACCAGCCGGTCTGGATGTTTCCCCATACCAATATAAGCATAAATACAGGGATTACAGCAAGGAGAATTCTTCTGACACTGGAAAATCTGCCCTCCTGAGACTTAAGCATGTTTCTTATATATCCGTATAAAATACAGGGAAAAAGGACATCGAAAGTGTAAAAACAAGTCAGCAAAAGCTCTATCAGCTGTGCATTTTCCCTGGAATAAGCAAAAATCAGCAAAGTTCCCAGAAAATCCAGAACAATGTACAGACCGCCCAGAAGCAGGACTGCCAGAAATATTTTGGTACCTGTATCGTGAAGCTTCTTCTGCAGTATAAAATGCACTGTGACCAGCAGAACCAGCACAATAGCAGCAATCTGAAATGACATATTATAATGAACCACCGGTCCTGCCTCCCTTCCTCTTATTTTGATATAAGGCTTCATCAGCCTCATATTTCCACTCACTGATCGTTTTCAGGTTTCCATCCTCATCACGTATAAGACTATATCCCCTGGCAACTGTCAGCCTGTGTCTGCTATTCTTATTAAAACTATAAATTTCACGATCCATCTCAGCCAGAAAAAGCTCTGCATCCTTTTCAGGGTTGAATACGATCACAGCAAATTCATCTCCACCAATCCGATAGCATTTTCCCTGCGTTCCAAAAATCTCCATAATGCATCTGGCCATTGTAATGATCAGTTCATCTCCGGCTGCCCTGCCGGATTCCTCATTAACCCTGCGAAGATGATTAATATCCATAAAAATAAGGAGAATATCCTGATACCTGGATGCCTGATTCTGTATTTCTGTAAGCATATTTTCAAAGGGTGCCCGATTGGGCATTCCCGTCATCCAGTCTTCACTGGATAATCTTTCATACGTCTGCTGCTCCATAAGATATCTTACATTTCCTGCCATGTTGATCACAGTATCTGCTATAACAATAACCAGAAATACCAGAATTCCAATTTCAAAAATAACATCATAATAAGAAATCTCCAACATCCAGTATAAAAGCAATGCCAGAATTCCACTGGCAGAAACCACACCATAGGCTGTGGCAACCATCTTTAACTCTCTTCCCGGATTTTCCCTGTATTCCTTACAGAGAAGAAATGCAGAGACAAATACCCAGATGACTAACAGAATGTGGGTAAAGAACAGCATATCTACAAATTCAAAAATTCCAAAATAGTTCAGAATCCCCTGGATTCCCGCATTAAAATAAAAAAGATAAATTCCAAGCTCCAGAATACGGTATTTTTTCATATTTCCGATTCTCTGGGCAAAATGTAACATGGGCACAGCCAGCAGCATAAATGTATAAAAGGACACCACACTGATAATATCCGCATTGCTGCTATATGTCTGTATCAAAGAGGAATCTGTAACAAGCCAGATTCCACACATAAAGAGAAACAGTGCCACATCCAGGAAACGTGCATCCGGCATCTGTCTGCAACTGAGATACCCTGCAATCAACACTGCTATTATACCCAGCAAAATAAAGCACACCGCAACTATAAACGCCGGCATTGATTCCACTACATGATACATAGTTACTGCGCTTCCGGTTCCCATATAAATACCGGATATCTCAAAATATCCTCTGTCCGGACTGGAATACGTGAGAGTCAGAGTCCCTCCCCGGGTATTGGCCGGTATGACTCCGTCACAATTCAACTTTGCTTTCATCTGTGTATTCCTCCGGAACGAAGAATCATTATATTGGTAGATGATCTGATCATTCATACGGATCACCGGATTATACTGTGCGCCCTCTGTAGTGACAATACTCCCTGCATCCTCTGCTGTAATTCCATCGTTATATAAAACCAGATTCTCCCCCTCCCGGGCAATGATCTTTGCAGGAAAAGTCACCATATTTTTCTGTCCATTTTCCATATAATACCATCCGGAAGACATATGGCGAATCCCTTCCATAGCCTGTCTTTTACTGTCTGTACACATAATCACCAGGATTGCTGTACATACAAGCAGTACAATCGCCACCAGCGCCAGTTCTGTTCTCCGGTAAATTTTCTTTTTGTTTTCCACTACACCTCTCCCTGTACCTGTTATTTAAATATGTCTAACCAATTTCATCATATCATTCCCATCCAAAAATAACAACAGATTTTATTTGTGTTTTGCATCGTTAAAATGTATACTGATTACAGTATATGTTTTCATATGAAACAGGGGTATATTTTCACAGATACTATTTTACGAATAAACAAAGAACAGGTCCCCTGCGTTTTGCAGGGCAGAAAAGAGGCGATTCCATTGAATACAGAAGAAAACTGTATCTCCTTTCTTGATACAGACTGGTCCTATCATCTGGCCAGACGTATGGAGAAGGAAAAAACGAATTCCATCCTTGGTTACCGCACTGCAGGCTCTGCAGCGGAGACAGCCACCGGGCGCATGCTCTATGAGGAAATGTATGAGATCGGTCTGACTGATGTTTCCAGAGATACCTTTACCCTTGACGGATGGGAATTTGAAAAGGCAATTCTTAAATATGTTGATGAATCAGGCAGAGAACACCTTTTCCAGATGGGAGGCTATCAGACTAATTTTCAGACAGATGGTTTTCAGGATTACGAATTAATTTATCTTGGAAAAGGAACTGCAGCAGATTATGAGGGCATAAATGTACAGAATAAACTGGTACTTGTAGAGATCAACCAGAGAGATGAATGGTGGATCAGCTTTCCTGTCTATCAGGCATATTTACGGGGAGCTGCTGCATTGATCGCAGTACAGGCAAACGGATATGGAGAAATTGCAGATACCGCTCTGAATGCCCAGGACATTGCCGGACCTGAATTTGCCCCGGCATTTTCCCTGTCTCAGGCAGATGCACGGCTTCTGAAAGATGCACTGTTTTCTAAAATTCAGTCTCAGAATACCGCTGCCTCCGGAAATAATCCGGCCTCCCTGCAGGTTTCTCTGGATGCCAGTTCCAGGGTTATGCCTGATGTACAGGCCAGCAATATTGTGGGAAAAATCCAGGGCACCGAAACAGATCACATGATTGTTTTATCTGCTCATTACGATTCCTATTTTGATGGATTTCAGGATGACAATGCCGCTGTTGCCATGATGCTTGGTATTGCCAGGGCATTGATAAAGGGCGGATACAAACCTGCCCATACCCTTGTATTCTGTGCTATGGCAGCTGAGGAATGGGGCGTGATCGATTCCAAATATGACTGGTCTACAGGAGCCTACAATCAAGTATTCCGCGTACATCCGGACTGGCAGGGTAAGGTTATTGCCAACTTAAATTTTGAACTTCCTGCACATGCCCACAACACCCGGGATGCCATCCGCTGTACCTATGAATATGCAGATTTTATCAGGGAATTCACAGATTCCCTCACTGTGCCGCCCCAGGCTTATCCGGACGGGATCTCTGTTCTGTCTCCTATTGAAACCTGGTCCGATGATTTTTCCATGGCAATTGCAGGCATTCCTTCCACTGTAAATGATTTCAGCGCAGGACCCTTTATGCAGAATTATTATCATTCCCAATATGATAACCAGGATGTATACCAGGAACCTGTATACCGTTTTCATCATGAATGCTATCTGAAGCTGGTTCTGGCCTATGACAGGCTGATTCTTCCGCCTCTGAATTTCAGTAATACCATACAGGCAGCCGCTTCAAATGCAGAAGAAAAGGCTCTGGATTTCGCTGTCTCTGATCTGGAAGGACTGAGAGCTCTGTTCCGTACAGCAGCATCTCTCGGACAGGAAGTTTATCAGAAAATATGCCAGGTCAATAAGGAGTATTCTTCTCTGGCTTCCGAACAGGATCGGAAAATTTTCCGCCGCAAATGGGAAAACACTTCCCTTCAGCTTCTGAAGATTTTTCGCAAGGCTCAGGATTACCTGGTCCGCCTGAACTGGCAGGATGAAGTAATCTTTCCTCAGGATGCTGCCTTTCACAATATCAGGCAGCTGGAAAAGGCCAGGGATGCACTGACAGACAACAATATTACCGATGCATTGAAAGCCCTGTATCGTGTGGACAATAATATGTACGCATTCCTCTTTGATGAAGAAGTCTATTATCATTTTACAGAATATATTCTCCACCAGCCTAAAGACCGGCTGATGTGGGGTGCCGGACGGATTATGCATCATGAAAATCTATACGGAATTGTCCAACAGCTAAAAGATCGGATAAAGGAACCAGATCCGGTACTGGAAATAGAAATCCGCCGCCTGGATGCCGCGCTGCGCAGACAGAAAGCTTACTATAAAGACGATATCCGTTACCTTAAAAATTCAGTAACCAAGCTCTGCTCCATGCTGAATGATGTCTTAACAAATACATAAAGGAGTTTTTTATACTATTATGGAAAGCGAAAATTTGTACAGAGTACAGGAGGAAGATTTACCACGATTACAGAAGCTTTTGACTGTTTGTTTTGCACAGGATCCCCTGTATCATGCACTGATACCGGATGATAACACCAGAGAACGGCTTCTGCCTGAGCTTTTTTCCTGTGACCTGACAGAATTTTTTCAAACCTGTGAAATTTATTCAGACAGCAGCGAATTAAACAGTATACTGGTGGTTTCTGATGAAAGTGAACCTTATAACGTCCTGCAATACTGTCTCACGGAAGCCAAAGCTCTGCTCACCACGGATGGATGGCTCATCAAAGAAGACCCCAGCCTGAAAACTTTCTGGAACTTTGTCCAGGGAAAAGATTATCTGAACTCCAGCTGGACAGACCAGCTTCATCAGACTGAACGTCTCCATGTAATTTACCTGGCGGTAGATCCCGGACATCAGCATCATGGTCTGGCTGAATTACTGATGAACGAAGTGCTGGATTACGCACAGCAGCACAAAATGCTGGTTTCTCTGGAAACCCACAACCCTGATAATGTTCCAATATATGAACACTTTGGATTTAAAGTTTATGGAATTGTAGAAAAATCACATTTTAATCTGAAACAATATTGCATGATCAAAGAAGCATCTGCTTTTGTCCCTGAAAAACAGAAGCTGTGAAACCTTGCAGATTTTTTATAAGGTAAAAACAACCTATTTTCAGGTATGATTTTTGTATAATTATTGCCTAGAAAAATTCTTATATATATATTATACTAATATGCAATATGTACTTTTACTTTATATAAGGAGGACTAAATAATGGTACACAATGCAATGAGTGCAACTGAATTTTATATCTTGAAATATTTATGGTCCAGAGAAACACCTGCGACTTTTTCTGAAATTATGACTCACTTTAACGAAGAAGAAAAAAAGGAATGGAAAAAGCAAACTGTTAACACTTTCCTCACCCGTCTTGCTCAGAAAGGTTTTCTGAATATTGACAAAAGTGGAAAAAGGGCCATCTATATTCCTTCTGTATCTAAGAAAAAATACTATGAAGATTATGCACAGCAGATCATTGAGGATTCCTATGAAGGATCTCTGAAAAATTTCATCTGTGCCTTTACAGAAAACCATAAATTAACATCCAATGAAAAAGAGGAACTTTTAACTTATGTTCGTTCACTGTAAATGTTAAGGGGGATGCCAATGGCATCCCCCTTATTTTTTCTATAACTTAATTAGCAAGAAATATTTTTACGTAATCTCTATAGCATGTTATACTAAATATATAATGCTGAGGTAACAATATCTGCCTCAGCCAATACCAGGAGGTTTATCATGAAAGCATACGAACGCTTATTATCTTATGTAAGGGTTTTCACTCCAAGCAGCGAAGAAACCGGTACATCACCATCCACAGAGTACCAGTTTGACCTTGCCAGACAGCTTGTGCAGGAATTAAAGGAACTGGGAATAAAAGATGCCATTGTAGATGAGCATTGCTATGTCTACGGACATATTCCTGCTACTAAGGGATATGAATCCCGCAAAAAGCTGGGATTTATTGCTCACATGGATACTGTATCTGATTTCTGCGATCATCCGGTTAACCCAGTTGTTACCCCGGACTATGACGGCGGAGATCTGGCACTTGGAACCAGCGGCAGAATCCTTTCCCCCAAAATGTTCCCTCATCTGTCTGCCTTAAAGGGAAGAACCCTTATCACTTCTGACGGAACTACCATACTCGGCGCAGATGACAAAGCCGGCATTGCAGAGATCATGACAATGATCGAGCACCTGAATGATACAGATATTGCTCATGGCCCGATTTCTGTAGCCTTTACTCCGGACGAGGAGATCGGTATGGGTGCTGATCATTTTGATGTAAAGAAATTTGATGCCGATTATGCCTACACTCTTGATGGCGATACAGAAGGAGAAATCCAGTTTGAGAACTTTAATGCCGGTCGCGCAGTCGTTGAATTCACCGGCGTAAATGTACATCCCGGTTCTTCCAAAGATACAATGGTAAATGCAGCACTTGTTGCCATGGAATTTAATTCTATGCTTCCTGCCGCAGATACTCCACGAAATACAGAAGACTATGAAGGATTTTTCCATCTTGATGCTATAAGCGGCAATGTTTCCACAGCTATGCTGGATTACATTATCCGTGATCACGACGCAGCATCCTATGACTGCCGTGTGAAAATGATGGAACACATCGCCAAAATCCTCAATGAAAAATGGGGGGAAGGTACTGTAAAACTTACGATCACAGAACAGTACAGAAACATGAAAGAAATCATTGATACCTGTATGGAACTGATCGACTGTGCAACCGCCGCATGCAAAGAATGCAAAATTCCTGCACTGATCACTCCGATCCGAGGCGGTACAGATGGTGCGCGTTTAAGCTTCATGGGGCTTCCCTGTCCAAATCTCGGTACCGGCGGCCACGCATTCCACGGTCCTTATGAACATATCACTGTTGAAGGAATGGATATTGCTGTCGAAGTAGGATTAAAGATCATTGAATTATTTTATAAATAATTTCACGATTAACACAGTGCAAATCTTGCAGAACATTTTTTTATTATAAGAAACATTGTAAGTCCTCTGCTTCAATTACAAAAAGTAATAAGCAGGGGACTTACTTGATTCACTTAACTTCCTGCGTTGCCGATTGAGTATTATACTCTAGCAGGTCACCTCGCAACTCCGCATTTTTGTTTTTATGCACAAAAAAACCAGCTAATAATTAGCTGGTTTTTACTGTATCTTCAAAACTACATACATGCTGACATTTCCTTGAGAATTAACTTCCTGCGTTGCTAAGATTGATTAGTGTACTCCGCGGGGGTCACTTCGTGACTCCGTCACTCAGTGTCATTTGCTTCGCAAATGTTCAGTCTGTACCATGAATGTTCCTTCACAAGCAAGCTTGCTCCGTCTCATTCCTGTTACATCCTGCCCGCTCTCTCAGCGTTTTGGTCAAGCCCTCACCCGATTAGTAACAGTCAGCTCCATGTGTTGCCACACTTCCACCTCTGCCCTATCTACCTCGTCGTCTTCAAGGGGGTTTACTTCTTAACGAATGGGATATCTCATCTTAAGGGGGGCTTCACGCTTAGATGCCTTCAGCGTTTATCCCTTCCGGGCTTGGCTACTCGGCCGTAGACTTGGCAGTCTAACCGATGCACCAGCGGCCCG